>JACQZI010000006.1 GCA_016207825.1 Planctomycetota bacterium
AATTCTATTTAAGGGGAACAAAAATAGTTATGCCCTCCTTACAGGGTATCACCACCCCCTCTACCCACCTCCCCTATACCCCCCTCCTGACCCCTATCCGGACCGGTCAAAGCACTTGGAATAGGGGGTGCGACGGGAAATTGAGTTTAATCAGAATCGAAATGCCAAGGGAAATTTTGAATTCGGTATGTAAATTATCAGCCTATTCAGCCTGCAAGGCTTTAATCGGGTTTAGAAAGGCGGCTTTGATTGCCGGATAGACGCCGAATACCATGCCGATTATGCCGGAGAATAAGAATGCAATTATAATTGCCGGAACGGATAAGCTAAGTTGCCAGCCGGTAAAATAAGAAATTCCTACCGAAGCAAATACACCCAAAATAATCCCGATGATTCCGCCGGTCAGGCTCAACACGAATGACTCCATGATAAATTGGAGCAGGATATCCCGCCTTAACGCGCCCACCGCCCGGCGCACGCCTATTTCCCTGGTTCGTTCTTTTATTGATATCAGCATCACCGCCAAGATACCGATGCCGCCAACCAGAAGCGCGATAACCGCCACCGCGCTGAGCAGATTCGTAAACACCTGCGATGTTATTTGTTCGGTTCTCAGAATCTCTGCCTGGTTCTGTATGGTAAAATCATCCGGCTTTCCCCTTAATTTATGTTTTTCCTGAAGTATTCCCCTGATTTCATTGGCGGCGCTTTCAATATGACCGGAATCCTTTGCCTGGACATAAATATTGTTGATATAGCTGAGATTAAACAGCCGCCTGAGCGCCGTATTAATCGGCAGATAAATAATATCGTCCTGGTCCGCGCCCGTAATATCCGCTCCTTTTTCCTTTAGTATGCCGATAACTTCAAATAACACGTTCCCAATGCGGATTTGCTCGCCGACCGGATTCCTGTTTTCCCGCCTGAGGCGGGTCTGCCCCGCCTCCGCGAATCTGCCTTCGGCACCGACAAAGAACTCTGTTGCAATGGTTTTGCCAAGAACCGCAACTCTTTGCAGGGATTTATTATCATCTTCCGAAAAGAACCTGCCCGAATCGATAAGGAGATTCTTTATTCCCAGAATCTCTTCAGTTGTTCCGACAATATTGGCGGTAGTATTGGATGCTTCATATTTGACAAGCATTTTGGCGCTCTGCACCGGGGCAACCGCTTTAATATTTTGCGCCTCATCCGATATGGCTTTGGTATCCCTCATGGTTAATGTCGTCACATTTCCCGTTTGCCTTTGCCTTCCGCCGACTAATCTTACCTGCCCGGCGGTTACGATAACCAAATCAGTTCCCATAGCCCGGATTTTGGATAAGGCTTTAGTTTGCGCGCCCTCGCCGATGGCGACCATGACAATAACCGAACTGACGCCGATAATTATGCCCAAAGTGGCGAAAACGGTTCTTAGCTTGTGGCTGAAGAGCGTTTTAAGAGCGACCTGCGAACCCCTGATTATTCTCATAAGTTGCCAGTTTATCCCCGTATTGCCTCAACCGGGTCGAGCGATGCGGCGCGTTTTGCCGGCTGGATGCCGGATAAAACCCCCACTAACATTGAAAATACAATGGCAAGGGCAAACGGTTCCCAGGAAATCGCCACCGGCATCTTTTTAACAAAGGCAATACCTTTTGACAGGGCAATACCCAGAATCGTCCCGATAATGCCGCCGCTCACGGTAATAATCAATGCTTCAACGAGGAATTGGTTCATAATATCACGGGCCCTGGCGCCGAACGCACGCCTGATGCCTATTTCTTTACGGCGCTCATTGACAGAGATAAACATTATATTGGCAATGACAATGCCGCCGATCAGCAGTGCGATTAGAGACAACAGTCCCAATAATATCACCAGGGTTTGGGAAACCCCCTGGACTGTTTTGGCTATGGCAATTGAGTTAGTAACCCGGAAATCATCTTCTTCGGGAGGCGTAATATGATGGCGCTCCCTCAGGATGGAAGCAACGCTCTTGGTAACCTCATCCAAACGGTTCGGGTCACCCAGATAAAGGCGGAGCATCCCGATATGAGTAATATTAAAAAGCCGCCTCATTGCCGTGGAGAGCGGTATGGTTATACGGCTATCCATATCCATGCCTATCGGGCTTGTGCCGCGTTTTTTCATTATGCCGATGACCTTAAAATTAGTATTATTGATGCGCACGGTTTCCCCGATGGGGTTTTGATTGCCGAATAATTCCTTAACGATGGTTTGCCCGAGCACGCAATTCTTGCTTAAGGAAGAAACATCTTCCTCGCTTATGAAATCGCCTTTTTCGGTAAACCACTGCCAGGCATCTGCCCATTCCGGCGTTACGCCCACTATTACGCATGTCGCGTATTTGTTCCCGTAAACAATATCCTGTTCCAGATGCATGGTAAACGGCGCGATATATTTGATGCCGTTAACGGATTCTTTAATCGCAGTGACATCTTCAAGCGTCAGCGTCGTCGTGTGATCATCCGCCGGACCCCAGGCCTTTCCGCCGCCGGCGGAAACCATCACCGAGTTCGGCCCGAAATTCTGGATATTCTGCATAATCTTGTTTTGCGCGCCCTTTGCCATGGCGACGACAACCGTCAGGGTGGCGATGCCGATGATGATGCCGAGCATCATGAGGAATGTCCTGCCTTTATATTTCAGCAGGCTATTAAAAGAAACCCTGATAAGTTTGGATAGTGGCATTAAATATTCCTCCTATTTCCGCTATTGCGGGGCAATAATATCGCTGATGATTTTCCCGTCTTTCATATTGATGGTGCGTTTTGCCTGCCGGGCGATATCAGGTTCGTGCGTGACAATCACGATTGTCCTGCCTTCCTGGTTCAGCTTCTTGAAGATAGCCATAATCTCTTCGCTGGATGCCGTGTCAAGGTTGCCGGTCGGCTCGTCAGCCAGTATAATCGCCGGGTCGTTCACCAGCGCCCGGGCAATCGCCACCCGCTGTTGTTGTCCGCCGGATAATTCCGAAGGACGGTAATGAAGCCTATCCGCTAACCCCACAGATTCAAGGACTGATTTTACCCGGTGCTTTAAATCCACATTGCCCGATGAGTAAATAAGCGGAAGTTCCACGTTTTCCAGCGAGGTGCTTACCGGCAACAGGTTAAAACTCTGGAAGATAAATCCGATTTTCTTGTTCCTGATATGCGAAAGCTCGTCATCATTCAATTTATCGACTTCTGTGCCATCAAGGAAATATGTTCCGCCGGTGGGCTTATCCAGGCAGCCGATGATATTCATGAGAGTTGACTTGCCCATGCCCGATGGCGCCATAATGGCGACGAATTCGCCTTTCTTGATTTCCAGGCTCACACCTTTAAGAACATTCACCTCAAGACTGTTATCTTTTTTATAAGCCTTGGTGATATTCTTTAATTCAATCATATTAAAATCTCCTTTAACCTATTGGCTATCCGAAAGGCCCGTCTCTCCGATTATTACCGTTTCCCCCTCGGCTACGCCTTCAAGGATTTCCGTGAAGTTGCTGTCTTTCCATCCGGTCTTTACGGCTTTCCTGATCGGTTTATCGCCTTGAAGGATATAAACCACTTTCTGTTCAGATTCGCGCTTAACGGATTTATTGGGAACGCTTAAAACATTATCCCGATTACCTGCCGATATAATTACTGAAGCGGTCATATCCGGCTTGAGCAGGCCTTCGGTGTTTGTAATAGCGATTACGACATCATAATACACGACGTTTTGCTGGATGATAGCTTTGGGGTATATGGCGATAACCTTGCCGGAAAAGTCCTTATCAGGGTAGGCATCGACGGTAAAGGTAGCGGTCTGGCTGATGGCCACTCTGCCGATATCGGTTTCATCCACAAAGGTATCAACCTGCAATCTGGACAGGTCAATAATCGTAACGAAAGTGGGCGCGTTTAAGCCTGCGGCGACGGTTTCGCCTTCCTGGGTAGAGACAGAGGCGATAATGCCAGAAATCGGGGCGATAATCGTGGCATAGGACAGCTGGGTTTCGTTGTATTTAATCGTTTCTTTAATCAAATTCACCTGGGCTTGCGTTGCTTTGCAGTCCCTTTCCGCCACGTCAACATCCTCTTTTGAAACAAGGTCTCGTTTATAAAGAGACTGTATTCTCTGGAGCTTTTTCTGCATAAGCTCCAGATTCGCCTCAGACACCTGCAGGTTCATCTTGGCTTCGTTAACTTTTGCGGTTAAATCGTCCTGCTCCAGCTTGGCGATGACTTGCCCTTTTTCTATTTTATCGCCAATGTTGGCGTAAAGATGCTCGACCTTTCCCGAAAGCCGCGCGCCCACTTTAACTTCAGCGCCGACCATGGGCTTGATAGAGCCGGTCGCAAGAATGGATGAGTTGATATTCCGCTTTTTTACGATGGCTGTTTCAAAGGAAGATTTGCCATTTTGCTTTTCTGAAGATAAAACAACCGCCACAATAATCGTGCCGATTAAAACAATACCAATAAAGGCAGCTAATATCTTTTTCATAAATCCTTAGAATGACATTTCGTTAAAGACTTAAAAAGTCACGACCTTATCGCTCGCTTTAACGATTTCATACATATCTTTCATGGTTGAAATTGGGCACATTTCCGAACCTTCCTGCTCCCGGGATTTGATGCATGTTCCGCAAGCAAAAACGTTGCCACCTGATTTCAGAATCTTATTGGCTTGCTCTATTGTGTTGAATTTATCGGTGCTGACCTTTTGATATTCAACCCCTTTGCCCATAAAGAATATTTTAACTTCATCCTTCTGCCCGATGCAAAAGTTCGCATACCTTAACGCATTCCAGCAAGTCTCGGCATCATTACTCGAAATTATCACTCCTATTTTCATGCAAGACTCCTTTATTTATCTATTTCTATTTGCCGTAAATCAGCGTTTTATTAAGCATTCTTCTATGGTTTAATAACGCCTTGGTGTTAATAGAATAATGCATCCAGTAACCTCTTTTTTTCGCCTTGACCAAACCGGCCGATTTTAAAACCCGCAGGTGCTGGGACACCGCTGACTGGGTAATGCCCAAACGACAGGTGATGGCGTTGACGCATAGCCGATGCGCCTTAAGAAGCCGGAGTATCTTTACCCTTGCTTCAACCGAGAGCGCCTGGCAAACGACGGTAAACCCAGACATTTTAATTGCTCCTTTGCTTTATAAGTATATTAGCTTTTACTTATATAATTGTCAAGATTTTCACGGTATGATATCACAATAAACCAGGCCTCTCCAGCCGCGGGTCAGACCTGTAAGACGATGATTTTATGCAGTCTTCAAATAAATAAACCGCAGGATGAATAATGCGGATAAGAGATAAACCAGCCAGGAAACCTCTTTTCCACGGCCGCTAAAGAGTTTTATCGCAGAGAGGCAGACAAATCCCACCCCAATACCTATGGCAATGCTGAATGTCAGCGGGATGGTAATAATCACCATAAATGCCGGAATGGATTCGGTATAATCCTTCCAGTTTATCTTGATAATGGAAGCAAGCATAAAACTGCCCACGATAATCAGTGCCGGGGCAGTGACCGGATTCAGATTATTGCATCCGCCGGCAATCATCTTGATAAAAGGAGAGAAAAACAAGGCGACCAAAAAGAGAAGCCCGGTAACGATACTGGTCAGGCCCGACCGCCCGCCCGCCGCTATCCCGGCTGAGCTTTCGATGTAGCTGGTCACGGTGGGTGTCCCGCAAACGGCCCCGAAACAGGTCCCCACCGCGTCAACTAACATGGCCTTACCGGCGCGCGGCATCTTACCGTCTTTGATAAAGCCGCCCAATTCGCCCACTCCGGCCAGGGTGCCGACCGTATCGAAGATATCCATAAATAAAAAGACAAATATCACGGTCATTAAGCCCATATTGAACGCACCGGTAATATCCATCTTAAAAAGCGTCGGCGCCATCGAGGGCGGCATGGAGACCAGGCCATCATACTTTAAAACGCCTGTGAGAATACCCAGCACGGCGGTAACGAGAATTCCCCATAAGAGCGCACCTTTGATATTCTTGGCGAGCAATACCGCGGTTAAAACCAGCCCCAAAACCGCCAGCCCGGTTGCCGGATTCAGGATATTACCCAGCGTAAGCAGGGTCGCCGGATGGCCGGTGACAATTCCGGCATCAATCAGTCCGATAAAAGCGATGAATAATCCGATTCCGCAGGCCATGGAGTAACGCAGGCAGGGAGGGATGGCATCGAAGATTAGCTGGCGTATTTTTGTTATCGTCAAAATGATAAAGAGAACGCCTTCGATAAAGACGCAGCCCAGCGCTACCTGCCAGGAGATGCCCATAGTCAGGCAGACCGTATAGGTGAAGAAGGCGTTTTCGCCCATCCCGGCGGCTAAGGCTATCGGATAGTTTGTATAAAGCCCCATGAAAATCGTGGCAAAGGCGGCCGAGATGCAGGTGGCCACCATGGCAGCGTTAAAGTCCATTCCGGTTTTGGCTATCATGGATGAGTTGACGAAGATGATATATGCCATGGTCATAAAGGTGGTTATTCCGGCGATGACTTCGGTGCGGATGGAGCTGTTGAGTTCCTGTAATTTAAAGAAATTATTGAGTGTTTGTTTCATAACGCAATTCCGGGGACACCCCCTCTTATCCTGATTATTTCTTTAGCCCCGGAGTTAGTTCTTTTTTACCCCAATATCCACCGTTACGCTGGATGAGATTGTCGCTCATTTCCATATTGCCTATTTTATAAAGATTTAAAAAACCGGCATTGTCTTCGATAATATTACCCCTGATTTTTACGTCGTCGCAGTTGTTTATATAAAAAGCCGTGAAGGTATTGTCGTGGATATAACAATGCTCAATGGTAACAGAATTACTTCCTTCCGCATGAACCCCGATGGCCCCGCATCCGTTCAGGTCGCAGTTGGATATAACCGTTTTGGATGATTCGCGGATGACGACCACGCCACCGTGGCATTCGTATTCTTCCAGCGGTTTAAGGTGGCGCAAGTGGGCATTTTCCAATAGGATATCGCGCGAGTTTTCTATGCTGATAATGGCTTCATTGACATCATCGACAAAAATCTGCGTCCCCTTTTGGCACAGGATTTTCAGATTGATGCGGTTTTTCACTTTAAGCCCTTCCTTTAAGATATACCGCCCGTAAGGGATATCGACGACATCGCCGTCTTTGGCGTTATCTATGAGTCTCTGGATATTTAAGTCCGCCTTGGGCGGGTTTCCAGGGAAACCTTTTTCCTTTGTCCCTGTGCAACCGATAAGCAAGACCAATGCCAGGCAGATAAAAACCGTCATGTTCTTTTTCATATTACTACTCCTTAAATTATTTTTCCCCTTAGATGAAACCCGATTCTGGGCTTGGGTTTTTCATCTTCAGTCATTAATTGCCTGATGGCATCGAATACCACCTTAAACTGCTTGTCATATTTTTGTTCTAATGCATCTAACCGAAGGGCTAATTCCTTATTGGTAGATACCATTTCTCTTAACCGCACAAAAGTACGAACGACCTGTATGCTTGCCCGAAGTGCAATTTTGCTGTTAAGAACGCTTGCAAGCATTACCGCGCCGAGCTCCGTAAAAGCATATGGCAAATGAGGGGAAAATCTCAGCCTTTTGAGGTGGTCACAATTTGCGACCAGCTCATCCTTTTCTTTTAATGTCAGCTGAAACATAAAATCGTCCGGGAATCTGTCTTTATTGCGTTTTACCTGCTCGCTAAGGCGCTTTGTGGTGACGCCGTAAAGAGATTGCAAAATCAATATCAAGCATGACGTTATGGGTGCGTATAAACAAAACGACGCCTTCAAGCAATTCCGCAGGAATAATGGAAAGTTTATTGCTCATCGTGTCTACTCCCGCCAAGATGCTACTAACTTACAGTTTATAACTTATAATTAATTTTACTCCTCAATGGAAAGTTTGGCAAGAAATAAAAAGTCTAATAAGTCAACGGTGTTTATGGAGACTAAAGAATCAATCCTGATAAAATAGCCGGCTGAGCAGGGAGCGATGTTAGCCGGGAGTGATTCTTTTTATGCCACACTGGATTGGATGTTTGCCTCAGGGAAGCCGTTTTCAAGGAGTTCTTTACGCACGCTTTGTTTGGGACGCGCCATAACGATAAAACCAGGCTCGCTCCGGGCAAAGTCAGCGAATATTTTTATGCAGGCCTTTGCAATATGCTCCGTGCCGCTTAAATCCACAATAATGACGTTCCTTTGGGTATCATTATATAAGCCGTAACTATCTCCAACGGGTTTCCCGGCAGTTTCAACGCAATAGCGTATGAACTCTTTAATGAAGTTTTTGGCAATGCGGACTTCCTCTCCGGAACGCGATGTCGCCGGATGGTAATCTATAAAACGCGGCGCTTTTAGCTGCAAATCATTTATCACAGTAGCAGTGCTGGACATATCTTCCCCCTCCATTAATTTGCCGGCTGGGGAGCCGGTGCAGGGCTGGATTCATCCCCCGGAGTCTCTTCCGGCTTGGTTTCACCCTCTGGCTTGGTTTCTTTCGGTTCAGATTCTTCAGGAACAGTCGTCGCAGGCTTTGACCTGGCGCGCCTGGCCGCTTTACGGGGGCGTGGGGCAGGCATTTCCTGACCGGACTCCGCTTTTGCCACGGATTCGGATTTTGCTTCCTTTGGGGCATTATTCTTTCGGTCATCCGGCAATTCTGCCTTTGCCAATTTGTTGATAAGCGCCGACGCACGCTTCCTAATTTCCTTATCAGGGTCTCCCAGGACGGCTGCCAGGTAAGAAATGCTTTCCTTTTTATCAAGCAGTTCCAGCTTCCGGATGGCGGCTAAGCGCACCGCGGCATTTTTGTTTTTCAGACTGTTCACGGCTAAATCGAATTCATGCTGTTTTTTCCTTTCCCGTTCCCTGGATTCGATTTCATCCGTTATTTTTTGTATGCTCCTGCCGATTTCAACGGCTTTATCAACCATTTGTTTAATCTCCGGCTCGTCAAAGAAACCGGGCATCTGTTTTTTCCTGCGCTTTAAAACCTCTGCGCCAAGCGAGGCAAAAAGTTTCTGCTGTTCCGCCTTATATTTTTTCAATTCCGCATCATCAGGGCATCCGATGCAGCAGGCAAAGGTGCTTTTGACCACATCCTCGCTTTTCTTTACGGCTTTCTGGACCGCCTGGTAAGCTGAGGTTCCTATTTTACCGATGGGATAAACCTGGCGGACGATATTGTTGGAAAACTCGCTCACCCGGTTGCAGATAGTATTTTTCCGCATGTTTTGTTGTTCCGCTGCCTGCGCAGGGGCGGCCCCGGCCGGCTGGGCGGATTGCGCCGCCCTGCCGACGATGGTAAATATCGGGGTCCCGCATGAGGAACAAGCCCCCCGGATGGCTTTCATGCCGTTACTCAACACGACTTCCTTGTAATTTTCAATATCCATCCTTTTTTTGCATTTGACACAAAAACCTTTTTCTAACATTTTGGTTCTCCTTTTAATGCCGGCTGCCGCAATTAAACCTGTTCGGATGCGGCATTAGAAGCACCTCCCGGCTGGGATAAAGGCGGATTTGCCTTTTTCGCCCGCAGCCTGGCCGGTTTTGCCCGGCTTGTTTTTTTAGTTTCAACGGATTTTTTAATCTTCTGGATAGCATCTTCGATTTCCCGAATCTGCTTAATTAACGCCTTAACCTTCGGCTGGCTGAAAATATCCTTGTCGCTTTGCTTGAGAAGCCGCGAAATTTCGGCGCCCAGTTCGGTATGGCACTCACCCAGCTTTTGTTCCTGGCGCAGCAGTTTCCAGCTGTTTTCAAACTGGCCCAGCGCCTTCCTGGCAAAGCGGGAACTTGAATTGCCCAGTTTGGACAGCTGCTTTTCAATCTGCTTCTGTATAATATATAAACGCTTCGTTACTTTGCCGGCAAGCTTGCCAGCCTTATCGCAGAATTCCGTATTCTTAATGCTCTCCTCTGAACGGGCTGTTTTTTCCACTTTTACTTCATTATTGGGCATAATCGCACCTCCTTATATTATTAACATCCGCCATCAGCCATGAAGATTTTGGTCAAAACGACCAGGTCCAGGTATTCCAGATTAAACGGCTTCATGATATATTCGAATGCACCCAGATTTAAAGCCTGGTCTATCGTACCGGATTCACGGTCGCCTGTAATTATCATGACGTTGATTCTTCTATCCAATGCCTTGATTTTTTTTAAGGCCAGCAAGCCGTCCATGCCGGGCATGTTTACATCCAGTAAAACGAGGTCCGGCCTGTCCGCTTTGATTTTATCAAGCGCTTCTTCCCCACAGGATGCCGTATCCACGGTATAACCGCGCTGCATTAAGAATTTACCCAAGAAACTGCATATTTCCGGATCATCGTCAACTATCATAATTTTAGCCGTTTGGTTCTTGGGCTTGGCAGAAGCTGGTTTCTTTTTAAGCTTCAAATCTTCGATGGTATTCATGAATGATTCTATGCTCAAACCCTTTTGCAGGAAACGGGTCACCCCAAAAACTCTGGCATCCCTTTCCAGTTCTTCCGTGCCAAAACCGGTCAACATGATTATATCAACTGCTGGATCAAACCGCCTGATTTCCCGCAATAAATCCAAGCCGCTTAGCCCGGGCATACGATGGTCCAGGATTATCAAATCCGGCCGATCATTGCGCAGCTTAAGAAGCGCATCCTCTCCCGAAACACTGGTATCCACCGCATAACCATAGCGGTTAAGAAGCCTGTATAATAAATCCCTTATCGCCACATCATCATCCACGACTAGGATTTTTTCCATCTTATCTTTCCAGGATATTATGCAGTTTTTCGATACTAACAGTAAAAAAACCGCTGACCTGCCCGTCGTATAATAGGCGGGCAGGGTCGGACGCCTAGAGCATATAAATTAAAATATTTATTTATTGGTCTCTCCGCGTCTTTCAAGCGGTATATTTATCGTTTTCATATTCCGCTTAAAAGAGAAGCAACATTTATGCCAAAATGACATGAGAACAATTCATAATCTTTGTTGGATTTAAAAGAAGCATTTAACTTCCAGGATACCGTGTTAAATTTGTTCTTCTATGGCGGAGTGGGTCGCTATTTTATCACGGAGTTCTTCCAGCGGGATATTAATCATTTCCGCAGCTTTCTCCAGATTGCCGTTAGCCTGGTTTATGACATACTGGATATATTTCTGCTGCATTTCGGAAAGGGGTTTAATTTTATGTGGAGCTTTATTGCTAAATAGATCCAGTTCTTCCCACAAAATCTGGTAATCATCCAGTGATGGGATGGCCAGCGCCACATCAGCCGGAGTAATGGTTTCATTTTCACTCAGGATATGCACCCTTTCCACGAAATTCTTCAATTCCCTGATATTACCCGGCCAATCGTATTCGAGGAGCATTTGGATGGCGCTTGGGGAAAATGGTTTCCTCTTTTGACCGTTGTTTTTTTCATATAAACCTGAAAAATGACCGACCAGTAGCATGATATCATCCGGCCTCATGCGCAGGGGATAAACCTGGATATTCATTACCGCCAGCCGGTAATAAAAATCGCTTCTGAACCGGCCGGACTTAACCTCATCGGCAATATTGCGGTTCGTAGCGGAAACAATCCGGACATCCACCCAGCGTTCCTGGTTATCACCCAGTCGCCTGAAAGTGCCGGTTTCTATCACCCGCAATAATTTAACCTGAAGGGTAGCAGAAAGTTCAGTTACTTCATCCAGAAAAAGGGTGCCCTTGTTAGCTTCTTCCAAAAGCCCGAGTTTGGAATTGACCGAATCGGTAAACGCACCTTTGGTATGCCCGAAAAGCTCGTTTTCCAGGAGATTTTCCGGAATGGCACCGCAGTTAATCGGGATAAAAGGCGCCTGCGAACGCTTGCTGTTTTGATGGACCATGCGGGCCACCAGTTCTTTCCCTACGCCGGTTTCACCGGAAATCAAGACAGAAGCATTGGTCGGCGCCACCTTGCTAACCACATTCTGGATGCCTTTAATCGCAGTGCTTTGGCCGATAAACTCCGTGGCAGACGGCTTGATAACGGACCATTTGCCATCGTTTTTTTCTATTTCTTTCTTGTAATTACGGTTGGCTTTCCGGTAAGCACTGCCGATAACCGAAATGAATTCCTCCGAATTTGATGATTTTACCAGAAAATTATGCGCTCCCAGCGACATGGCACGGCAGGCTATTTTAAAATTGCCTTTGCGGGCGAGAATTATAACTTCTACAAAAGGCAGGTAGATTTTAAGGCTTTTAAGGGTTTCTAGGGATTCTCCTTCATCCTGATTGGCGCTTACCAGAACGACCAGAATCTTCTTTTCGGTCAAATCCTTGAGCCCGGCTGACAGGTTCGGGGTAGAAAACACCTGGTAATTCGCCTCTGCCAAATTAATGGTCAGGCTGTCAACAAACGGCTCATCATCATCAATAATCAAGACCTTGGGCTGCTCGTTCATACCCCTCTTTCTATATAATATTTTTACCTAAGCAACACCTATACCATACAAGAATTATAAAAAGGGAGAAGCTAAATATCCAGGTGCAAAATCAAGCGAGTCAAATCAAAGGATTCCAGCTTCCCCCCGAGCATTTCTACCGGAAACAAGTGGGGAGGGTTAGACTAACATCCCTAAGTCAACCTTGCGGGTAAAACTTATGGGCAAAGCCCAAGGACGTTGTTTCCCTCCCCTTATTACTTCCCTCACAACAAAGGAGCTAATGTCCGCAAGGCTATTTTTCTCAGGTCATCATTCAATATAAGCAATTTTTGTGCCACTATGCCGGATTATTGACATAATCTTTACTTATTGCCCTAACCATATGCCTTTATTGGAGTTAAAGACATAGAATTAAATTAAGGGCTGGATTCTTGTTGTGCGTAGCAACAAATTTTCCCATTAATGACACAGTATCGTGTGCCATTTTCCCATATTTGGGACAGTTATGCTGGCAATGATTCCCAAAACGCGGATTTTCTGGAGGGATGCGGTTATAGGAATGTATTAATCCGGTATTCCTTCAACTTCCTGTATAATTTTGAGCGGCTAAATTTTAAAGCCAGGGCGGCTTTTATTTTATTGCCTTTGTGATCTTCAAGGGCTTTAACGATAATGTTTCGCTCAAAATCTTTTATTGATTCCTTAGGGCATAGTTTATCAGGGGCAAGAAAATTGAGTTGGTTGGAAAGATGCATCGGCAGGTCAATGGGCAAAATGCAATCACCTTCAGAAATCATCAAGGCGCGCTCGACGACATTACATAATTCCCTGATGTTTCCCGGCCAGTTATATTGCATAAGGATTTTCATGGCGTCAGGTGTAATTTTTTTATTTGCTTTGACCCCTTTCCTGGCAATAAAATATCTTGCCAGCAAGGGAATATCCTCTTTTCGTTCCCTCAAAGAAGGCAGGTGGATATTGACCATATTCAAACGGTTATATAAATCATTGCGGAAATTGCCTTTTTCAACTTCCTCCTGTAAAGTTCTATTGGTTGCCGCAATGATTCTAACGTTGACCTTGATTTGTTCGCAGCCGCCGACGCGGCGGAATTCCCGGGTTTCTATCGCACGCAGGAGTTTTGCCTGTGTAGCAAGGTTCATTTCCGTAATTTCATCAATGAACAAAGTCCCTTTATCCGCCAACTCAAAAAGCCCCGGTTTGGCAGAAAGGGCATTCGTAAAAGCGCCTTTTTCATGTCCGAACAGCTCGCTTTCGAAAAGCGTTTCCGGGATGGATGTGCAATCAACAATGACAAACGAATTTTTATCCAGATGATTAATACTGTGGATCGTTTTTGCCACTAATTCCTTGCCTGTCCCAGTTTCCCCGCTGACTAAAATCGTGGGGGCAATTTTCGCCACCTTATTAATCAGGAAAAAGGCCTCTTTAATCTTTTGGCTTTTCCCAATCATCCTGTAATAGCTGTTTTTCGCCGGTAATGTTTCCCCCACATTATTATTTTCACCGCGGCTAGCCATTCTTTTATATGATGCATCAATAGTCGCTTCGAGTTCGCCTATATTGACGGGTTTGGGAAGGTAATCACAACAACCCAATTTCATAGCTTCAACGGCGGTCGGCACGTTACCTTCGCCGGTAATAATGATGCATTCGGGTGATACTTTTTGCGACTTGAGTATCCTCACCAATTCAATCCCGTTCATCTCCGGCATGTTTATATCAATCAGGCCAATATCGAACTCTTTTGTTTTCATCCTGCCAAGAACCGCTTTGGCGTTGGCAAAAACCTCCATGCTATATTTATCTTTGGATAATGCCCTGGCGAGAAGACTGCGTATTCCTTCATCGTCGTCCACTACGAAAAGGTTTATTTTTTTGCTCATCAGACTCCTTTCGCAATAGTCGCATCAAAGATGGTTGATTGTTCCAATCCTTACGCTAAAAAACGGGAAGGACTAGGCAAAAATCCTCGAGCCAACCTTGCGGATAAAAACCAAGGACTTTTCTCCCTCCCCTTGTCGCGTTGTTGCGCAATAAAGGAGCCGAAAACATTTCCCCGCAAGGTTGATAAATAGTTATTTAAGAACAAGAACATTTCTCATCAATCCAATTCAATGCTGCTGTTTAATCCTTGTTCAATCCACGTTAATTCCAGAGATAGAGCGACTTTATTCATATAATATAGAATAACCTGATTAAAGTCAACTTTTTAGCTCCATGCTTTTTTTACGGGCGTAATCATCCTAGTCTTTAGCGGTGAGGCCAAAAAGCAAGCTTCGACCGGATTCATCCCGGCATCCGAGAAAGCACCTCAAGCTTGGACAGGGATTTAATATGAGGTGAAACTTTCTTATTTGTATCAGGAATTGCGGCTTTACGGTTTTATGGTATTCAATTCGTTGCGATAAGCGCAGATAGTCCGGCGGGCGAGGGTGATATTATATTTTCCCCTGATTATTTCCCTTATTTTTTCATCGGTCAATTTATTGCCCGAATCACCATTGAATTGCGATAGTATTTTTTTAATGAACAGTTTCCGGTTGGTCAGGAAAAACTTAAGGTATTTTTCATCACCCCACGGTGTTTCGATATATTTATGATTGATCGCACGGTTAACGGTGCTGCGGTGCACCTTCAAATATTTTGCCAGCATCTGCTGGGTAAGCGGTTTCAAGGCGTTTTCGTCCCTCGTCCGGAAATACTCAGTTTGATCGTTTACGATTTTCTTGACCACCTGGTAAAGAATGGTTTGCCTCGTGTTAATCAACTCTATTTGCTTGAGAAGTTTTTCTATTTCCCTAAAATCAGTCGAGGAAAATTTATTCTGCGATTTAAGCTGGAACAATCTTTTGTAATTCACGTTATAACGGCCGCGTGCATAGTGCGTGGAAAGATACCCTATTTTAAATGCCGTCTGGCCGGCCTGGGGGGCATCGTCATGTTCGATTGCCGCGATTTTCACTCCTGGTGCAGCCGCCGGTACGGGCGCGGAAGCAGCCATCGGGTGCGCCAGGTCCAGAAGATAAAGCTCGTCCATTAGTTCCCGAATGGCTTTGACCTGCGATAAAGGAATATTGCAAGCTTCGGCAATATCCTGCTTGCTCAAATTTTCATCGGGCGTAACGAAATAACGTTTAAAATTATCCAACCCGATCTTTTTGATTTCAGGAATAAGTTCTTTTTTCTTCTCCAGGAGCGGTGATATATCCGCCGCACCGCGGGACACGGTAATTTCTTCGTTCAACTGGCAATACCGGTCTGCCAGGTCGGTCTGTGGAAAGCGCTGGTAACTGATGATTTTTTCCCTGGGATTATCAGGAACGAATAGTTTCTTGAAAAACGGGTGAAGCTCGGTTTCCATGATTAATTTGCGGAAATCTTTTTCGGGAAGCTCCATGAAATTGGAAAGTTTTACCCTGCCCCATAAGCGCGTGCCTACCTGGGTTTTAAGGTTCGTTCCGGGGCGTAAAGATAGTTCGGCCATAATTTTTATCCGCTAATTCGCAAAGTCTAAAACATACTGTTTAAAATTACCCGGAGAAACCAGGATAAACCAGCAGTTAATCGGCGAGTTTATAATACTGAATTTCATTTCAATAGTAAAGAGATATTCGTCTTTGGTTTTTCGGGCCGGGGCTAATTTTTCGGTGATTGCTTTAATCAAGGCATTACGATGCTCAAAGGCTAATTCGGGTACTTCGAGCTTGGCCGAAAGTTTCAGGCGTTGCGAAATTTCTTGAAAACATGTTTTTATAAAAATCGTCCCGGCTGATTTTAAGTAAACCTGACCCAAGTCATCAAAAACTCTGGTGCTGCCGAACGGTATTTTTTTTATCGAATCAATCAAGAGCAAACTATCTTTCCATGAGGTTAAGAATAGCATATTGCCGTTGATGGCGCCGGAAAATTGGCTGTTCAGGCAAACCGAAGATAATCCGGGCTCTTCTAACGGACGGGCAATATGTTCTAAAGAAAGGATATTGACCTGTTGCAGAGATGCTTCCATGCTTTTTTGCATGATCCCAGATAAAACACGTGAAAAAGTTAAAACATACAATTTGGCAATGCCACCCAGGATTTCCAAGCGTTCCGTCATTAAATGGAATGCCGTATGTGTATTGCCTTCCACCGCAATCCGCAGGCTTTTCTTAAGTTCGCCTGTATTGAGCGGCTTGAAAATAAAACCTTCAACCATCTCCTCAGATGAAATTAAACTTTCGCTAAAGTCCTGTTGACTGGAAGAATCACTAATAATAACCACTTTTAGAAATGGTTTAAGCTTCCTCAAGCGGCGGAAAACATCATTGGCATTTATGGTCGTCAGAGCTAAATCGATGAACACTAAATCAACCGGATTAGATTTAAACAACTCCAGAGCTTTATTACCATCATCTATGCTAATCGTACTATAACCGCCTTCGGCATGGATAAATTCGCCGATTGTTTCGCGCAGTTGCTCATCTTCTGATACAATTAGAATTTTAATCATATTATTTCTCTTTACTTATGCTGTTTGTTTCTAATCTGCCTTTGGCCTGGCTGGCATAGGGTCCTTCCGGTTCGATGTTAATTGCCTTTTGCCAGGAACTCTGAGCCAGTTCGCTGTTTTTTAATGACATATACACATCTCCCAGATATAAAAACACCTCTGGATTGGTGTTATCCAACTCCATTGCTTTTTCCAGGAGCGGCTGGGCGGAATACGGCAACCCTTTTTTCAGATAGGCTAATCCGGCAAGAAAATTAATCACCGCCTCATCCGGATTAGCTGTTAATGCTTTTTGGGTATACACCAGAGCTAAATCGTACTCTTTATTTTCAAGATAACCTTTAATCAACTTCTCGGCTGACTCAGTATCGCGGTTATCCGCATCAAAGGCTTTCTTGTAGGCATCAATCGATGACGGCAAATAAACTTTTTCTTCGCTGTAAAACTCCCCTAACAAGAAAGATGCCAGGTTATCTTTCGGGTCGATTTCAAGTAACTTATCGCATATTTCTATGGCTTTGTCATATGAGCCCTGCATACGGTAGATGATGCTTAAAAGATAATAATGCATCATATTATCTGAACGCAGGGTAAAATTCTTTTTGCCATGTGACGTAATGACTTCACGGGACAAATTTAAAAGTATCCTGTCGGCTGCTCGGCGATGATGGCTTAACGTATCGACACTCTGTTTTTCCAGTAGCTGTTTGTAAGTATCAACCGCCTGTTCAAATGAATTTTTTGAATAATACGCTATGCCTAACCCTATCAGGACCCATTCGCTTAATGGGGTAATAGTTGAAATTTCTTTCCAACACTTAATTGCTTCATCATAGTTTTTACAGGCTAAATGGCAAGTCCCAAGCGAATATAAATCGCGCTGGTTTTTCCCGTTTATCTGAATATTCTTCTGGAAAGCATCAATCGCATCCTGATAATTATTCTGAAGAATGTAAACCGATCCCAAAGCGCTATATACGTATTCATACGCTGGATCAAGGGTAATAACCTTTTTGTACAGGGCGACTGCATTGTCATATTCCTCTTTCTCACGGTAACATGTCGCCATATAAAAATAAGGTTCGGGCAATGCCGGGTTGTATTCGGCATATTTTTTAAAACAGTCCAGCGCATGGTAAATAGAACCCTTGTTAAATAATCCCAGCCCGAGATAAAAATATAGTTTCTCCATTTCATCGGGCGGAGGATTAAGCGCTAAAGCCTTTTCTAAATATTTGAGGCTCTGGTCAAAATCACCTTTATTTAAATACGCCCTCCCGAGCGCAAAATGAGCCTGGAAACTGGACGGATTCAACTTTAACGCCTTCTGACCCAGCTCGATAGCCTGCTCCAAATATTCGTTCTTAAAAACCGATGGCATTTTATTTATATCCTTCTATTTTTCTGATTTCAACAAGTAAATCATGGACAAACGCGCATGCGCCTCGGCATTTTCCGGTTCAAGCGAAATAACCCTCTGGTATGAATCAATGGCTTCATCGTATTTCCCTTGCTCATAATAAATTCCGGCCAACCAATTATGAAGACGACTATCCATTGGAGTTTTCTCGAAAAGCTTGTTGATATAACTAACCGTTTCCTGGACAGTATAAGCAGTTTTATAGCATTCGGCCAATCCCTCGTAAACTGAAGCGTCTACCGCTTTAGCATTAATTAACCATTCGTAACTTTTAACGGCTTCATGATATTTTGCAAGATGGCGGTAACTCTCGGCTAAATACTTATGCACTTTAACAGAAAAAGGCATCTTGTATTCTTTATCCGCCAAAGGAATGCAATACCCGATTACTTTACTATAATCTTGTTGTTGGAAATATGTTTCAGCGACAGCCAGGTAAAGATCGGGATTGCCCGCCTGCCGTTTTGTGACATCCTCATAATAATCCATAGCCGTACCGTTTTCCCCTTTCGCAGTATAAATCGCTCCCAGATTCAGGTAAGCATCCATATCGTTCGGATCAAGCTTGACGAGTTTTTTGTAATAATAAATTGCCTCATCATACAACCCGTTCTGGTTATAAATAACACCCAGTTTCCTGCATACCTCTTTATCATTAGGATTAATCTCTATTTCCTTTTTATATTTTGTGATGGTTTGATGGACTTCTTCTTCAAAATCACCCTGAGCATCGACTTTTTGATTGTATTGCGGATTAAGGTCGCTCGCTTTCTGGAAGCAGTTGGAAGATTCTTTAGTTAACCCTTTTTGTTTATACGCCTTCCCTAATATATAAAATGATTTGGCGTCTTGCGGATTTAATGCCACGGCTTTTTTGAGATGCGCAACAGCTTCTTCCAAGAGGTTTTGCATCGAATAAATGGAGCCTAAATCGCCGTAGGCTTCGGCATTATCCGGGTTCAACTCTATTATTTTCTCATATACCTTGATAGCTTTATCATAAGCGGATTGGTTTTTATACGCTTTCCCAAGGATAAAATAGGCCTGTATATCCTGCGGGGCAATGTTTAATCTTTTAAGGCATACGCTAATGGCTTCTTCATAATTACCTTGTGAAAGATAAACCTGGGCAAGCGCGATGGATGTTTGCTTGGAAACAGAGCTTATCCGGTATGCTCTGGTATATGCCTCCATAGATTCGCTGTATAATCCTTTTGCCAGATACGCCGCGCCTAAAGCAAAATACGAACGGCTGTCATTTGGATTAAACAACAGTGTTTTTTTGTAAATCGCAATAGCTTCCTCCGGCAGGCCTAATTCCATATAAGCATTGCCTAAAATCGGGTAGCTTTCAATATTATGCGGAGTAATCTTTACGCCATCGATATTTGCCTCAATCGCTTTTTTAAACTCTTTAGCCACTTCAAGATCTGAACCTTTTTGAAGATATAACTGGGCTGATTTAAGATAATCCTGCATACCCAGCTTGGGCTTACTATTGAGGAAATATTGGTATTGGTTTAAGGCTTTTTCCAGTTCCCCCTTATGCTCAAACGCACTTGACAAATAATAGTAAGCCTGGTAATTTTCAGGGGCTGATTTTATCAGCCTTTCCAGTATTTTTACCGCATCATCATAATTATCCAGTGAAAGATATATTTTAGCCATAGTTAAAAGATGATTAGGGTTATCTGGAATTTGGGCGATTTTTTGTTCGCAAACCGACAAAAGCTGCCTGGTTTGGGCATTACGCTGGTAAGCTATCCCCAAATGATGCATGCTCAAAATATCGTCACTAATCAATTGCAGCCTTTTTTCATATGCACTGACTGCCTCGTGGTATGCGCCGCGGACTAAACAAATCGCACCGATGACGGCATATGCCAAAGCAGCATGAGGGCTAATTTGCTTTTCCGGCATATCCGGGTGTTCATCCTTGGATACAGCGGTTCCAGTAGATTCCGCATAAACAACCGCCTGCTTGCAGGTGCTATAAGCTTCGTCGTTCATTCCAAGCACAAGATAAACTAATCCAAGGTTAGCTGAAAGTTCCGCCGCAACTGAATGGTCCGGTTTCAATAGAATGGCTTTCATATACCATGAAGCGGCTTCTTCCAACAATCCCTTTTCATCACAAGCCAGAGCCAGATTGATACATGTATCCAAGTCATTGGGATTAAGCTGATTAGCCTTTTGCAGGGTAAAAAGCGCCTCGTCTAAATTTCCATTTTCAAAATATAGCCTTCCTAATTCAGCATAAACCCGGACGGATTGTCCGGTAGAAGTTCTAAACGCTAAAGCATTTTTGAAACTCGATAACGCTTTATTAATCAACCCTAGGTTTTTGTATGATATACCGGAATAATAATAAACTTCCGCATCCTTTAAGCCTAATTCAAGCGCTTTATTAAGGCAAACTAAAGCTTTTTCATAATCACTTTTTTCCGCGTAAGCAATCCCCAGATCCCTATGCGTTTCTTTATGATCAGGATTATGCTCCAGCACCTTCTGATAAGTGGCGATTGCTTTTTCCTGTAGATTTTTCATATTTGTCATTTATTAGATAAACTTTTATTCTATCTTCTTTTTGTGCCAGGAATCACAGGCGTTATTTAACATCTTTTCGATGTCCGCTATTTCTTTGTTCATTATTTCCTTATATTGGGTTTCTGTTTCCTGGAGCTTTAAAGCATGGTCTCTTTTTAAATCCTGAATATCGGTTTCTAATTTCTTTACGGTTTGTTCCAGTGCCGCTTTTTCAAGATTCCATGCCTTTTCTTTAGTTCTTATTTTTTCCTCAAGCCGCTGGATATCGTCTTTATAATAAAACTGGGTTTGGGTCTCCCATTTGTTACGCTCATTTTCCCATTCGCTTTGCTTTTTGTTCCATTGTTCTTCTTTTTTTTGGTATATTTCATACTGGGTTTTCCATTTATTTATTTCCTGATGAAGCAGTTTTTTTTCAGATTCCCATGCGGAATCCCTTTTAGCCAATTCCGATTGCAATGCCTTAACTTCAGCCTCGCGCAATAAGCGCACTTCGTCTAGGTTTTGCCTTTCTTCGTCCAGCTTTTTGGCCAACCCGTTCAAGCGGCTGCGGACATCGTCCGGTATCAACTCTCTTTTAGGCATATCAGTATCCGAAAAATTATCCATTTTATCGTTCTCCATAACCAGTTAATATATACTTATCACTCCTTACGAAAACGCATGCCAGAGGAATAAACTCAACATGCCCAGCATGAATACCACCAGCGAAACCATAAAAATGGTTTGCCATGCCTGAAGTGAAATCAAAGGTTTAATCCGGGTCAATTCCCTTTTTTTTTGCAAATAATCATCCGAAATCCCCTCTAAAGCTAGCTGCTGCTGCAAAATTTTCTCATCCAGCAATGCCAACGGCGACCGCATCTGATTATATTTTTCGGTTTCCGACATTATTTTAAATTGCCAGTCAGTTATTTTTCTCATCAACTCGTCACGAAGAGCTTTCTTTTCCTTAATCGCAGACCCTAAATCAGCCAGCATGCTGGTAAGTTTTTTCTGTTCGTCTTTTATTCTCAGTGTTTCTTTTTTTATCTGCGATTCTTTTTCCTGGAGTTTTTGCAAGTTATCCGCCTTTTCCGTTATCTCCGCTTCTAATTTACTAAGTGCGCTTTCGTTCTTCCCCGCTTCTTCGGATAATTTTTTCGTTTCATCCTTAAGTCGGTTCAATTCCTCTTGTGATTGGGTAAATCCTTTCTTTTCAAAATTACTGACCGCATCCTGGATTTTCTGTTTTTCATCTGTTTTGGTTTTGATTTGTGCATCAAGGGTTACTAGCTTTCCCACTAGGTCTTTTTTTATACCCTCCTGTATTGCTTTCTCCTCCTCTAATGCCTTAAGTTTTACTTCTTGAGGCGACAATTCCTTGCTTTCAATTTGCCTAACCATATCCGCCAGCTTCTGCGCCTCAAAGCTCTTATCGCGAACCTGGGCTTCCAGTAATAGTATTTCGGAAACAAGCTTATTATATGATACCGCCTGTTGAGACTTTCTTTCCTCCATACAGGTTATCGAATCGTGGACTCTATCCAGCTGTTCTTTTTTATCCCGTATCTCCGATTCCAACTTTATGATTTTCCGGCTTAATTCTGCCTGTTGGGCGTTTTTCTGGTAAATATTAGATTCCACCTGGGCCGAAAGTTCACTCAGTTCTTTTTGCGTAGCCGAAAGTTCTTGTAGTTTTTTAGCCAAAACACGCTCTTTACCTTCGAGTTCTTCTAACTTCGCTTTTTCCGTAGGCAAATCTCTGGTGATTTTATCTATCGCCGCACATTTTTCATTGGTTTCATTTTTCAGATGCTCGATTACCGTCACCAGCTTTTTTATTTCCTCTTCTTTTTGAGGTAATTCTATTTCCCTCAGACGCTTTATTTCTTCGGTTATCCGTTCTTTTTCGGTTAACTTACCGGCTATCTGGTTGTTCACAGACTCCAGCTGCACACCTAACCCTAGGCGAATCTTTTCCTTTTCCGCAATCATTGTTTCTGCTTCCTTTACCTTGGCCTCATGCTGAAGGAGATCTTCCTTTTCAAGGCGCCTGATTTCTTCGGAAAGTTTTTTAATCTCGATGTTTTTAGCGTAAATTTGGTGTTCTAATATAGAATTCTCCCTTACCAATTCCTTATACCTGCTTATCTGTTGGATATTTTGCTCTTCAATTGTGCTGATGTGCGCCGATAAATCCTTTATTTTATTATTCAGGACGCCTGTCTCCTGCTCGGTTTCTTCCAGCAAACGGCTCTGGCGTGAAAGAGTAGATTGCATCTTTTCGATTTCACCATTTATTTTGGTGAAAGCGTTTTCTTGCCTGGGAATTTCCTCTTCCTCAAGCCGCATGATCCAAGTCAGTAGTTTCTGCTTTTCGGATAATTTCGCGCTTAATTGGATGTTTATTAAGTTAAGTTTACCGGGAAATTGCTGGTTTTCTGTTTTCTGTGCAAGAACCTTGCTTTCCAGTTCTTTTAACATGGATTCTCTCTGCGGAATTTCTACATCTTCCAAGTGTTTAACCGTATCCAGCAGTTCTTTTTTCTGCACTCCCTTGGTTTTCAGCTGCCCCTCCATCAAAGTTGACTGCTTAACCAGGCTTTGAAGATCTGATTCATGTCGGGAAATAGCCTCCTCAAGGTTTTGTATGCGCTTGGGTAATTTTTTCGCCTTTTTATCCAATGCGAATATCTCCTCTTCGGTATTTACTAAAAGCCCACGATTTTGGTCTATTTTTATCGTGGTTTCCTCGATATCCTTTTTCAGCTTGGCCAGTTTCTCTTCGCATTGCGGCTGTTCGCTCTTTTCCAAGTAATTAACCGCTTCTAATAGCTTTTGCTTTTCATTAAGTTTGGTTTCAATATCCACATCCAATAAATGCCTATCCTGAACAAGCTTCCTGAGAGCTTCTTCCTTTTCGTTAATTTCACTTTCTAGCCCATGAAGTTGTTTTTGCTTTTTCCGCAGACGTTGCTCCTCCTGTGCCAGGCTCTCCTGTTCCGCCTTTATTCCTGATTGCTTTTCACCGTAAAGCTTTTCTTCCCAATGCAAAGCGTCCAGCAATTCTTCCATCCGACGGTTTAAGGAAGATGCCTCCTGTTCCATGATTTTGTCCACGCTTTTCAGGTAGCCAGCTTCGGCCTGGGAAATCTGCCAGTATAAGCTTTTATTTTCTTCCTGCAGGATGCTTAACTGCGCCTGATACGTATCCCGTTCCTGGACTATTTCCAACAGCCAATCATTAAGCTTGGATTTTATTCTTTGCTGTTGTGATACTATTTCAATCTGGTTATTCGCAATCATTTTATGTTTTACGCTAATTAGTCCTCAAAAAAATCATGTTTCAGGCTAGTTTCAAGAAACCGGGCAAGCCTCTTGTTTTCAAGCGGGCGCCGGCGGTTAAGCAGCTGTTTTTCACGGTCCTGCCTATTTAATGGTTTTTCGTCTTCAGCCGATTTCTCATTATTTTTTTCTATCACCTCTTCGATAGCAAAAATCAGTTCGTCCAAATCCAATGGACGGTATAAGATGAAAGCAAAATCATCGAAAGAGATATTGCGGGCGTTTAAAAAATGCTTGAGTTTATCTTTAGAGAGACTGGCTAAACCGATGAGTGACAAAGAAAAACGTAATTCCTGGAATGCTTGTAAAAATAACGGTAGGGTTACATTATTTTCAATATCTATAAACGCCAAGGAAAATTCGGCCGTGCGCAACAACTCTTTGCATTCACTTATATCATGAGCGATTATGACATTATAACCCCATTTCTTCAATGGAGAAAAAAGGTCGATATAATCCTTGTTACCGGTTATCAATAAAACTCGCACCATATTTTCTTATTGACGCATAAAACTATAAATTATGCACTATTGTTTCGAAGCAACAAATATGCCATTGCGTTGCATACTGAAAAAAGTGAAAAAACGTAAAATAAAAACATATTAGCATTGCTAATAAAAATCGGGCATAACCTCTTAAAACATATGCTATTAAATATAATTCAAGGGGGTTGAGAATGGAGAAGTTTGTATTTACAGACATCCGGCTTACCAATTAGTTTTATCACCTTATTCTATGTATATCGGATTTACTATTTCACGGCTTACCTTCAACAATTACCCTGGATTCCGAGCGCATAGAATAAATAAAAATCACCAGCTAGAAATGCCAATAAACGACTTTAACTTAGTCTTAACCTAAAAATCATTATCAATCCAAATATGATTAATTGCAATTACCATACTTTAAAGCTTTTGGCACTATTCTTAAAAATCTTCTCGTATTGTCCGTAAACGCTTTTTTTGCAATAAAAAACCAGTCTCAGCTTGATACCGGCAACATCTATAACACGCATATAATATTCATATTTTAGTCCTTCTATATCGTAAGTATACACCAAAGTTGCATCCGTTTTTCCTTCCGGCTTTAAAATAATTTCCTTGGTGCCGTCTTTTACTCCTTGCTCTACCAGGCCTGACAAATATTCATCACAATCCTCTTCGCTGTCTTCCTGAGCAATAAGCCCGTAAACCCCTTCTTCCTCATTTGAAAACTTGGCAGTCATGATACCGTCGATTTTCTCTAATATATCCATCTTCCAATCGGAAGGCAGTGAAATTTCAAATCCCCAGCGGCTGCTACGCCAAATCTTGGTGTCACCAGCATCTTCTTGTACCCCTGAAGAAATCGATAATATTAAAGACTTTGCGCATTCAGCAAATATTTTCTCATATTTATCGTATTGATCAGTCTTGCAATTAAAAAATACCCGTATTTTTTCTTCGCCGGAACTTATAGCTCTGACATAATTTTGATAAGAAGCTCCTTTTACTTCCCCGATAAAAACGGCTGTGGCCTCTGATTTACCTTTTGGCTCCGTAATCATATCGATCTTATATTCTTTCTTAAGAGCATCCAGATATTCTTCCAAATATTCATCTGCACGACCGTCACTTTTTTCCCGGTAAACACTTCCGTAAACCGCATCTGAATCACCGGAAATTTTAGCTATCCGGCCATTTTCATCCTCGTCAAAGATATCTATCTCCCAATCGGAAGGCAGTGAAATTTCAAATCCCCAGCGGCTACTGCGCCAAACTTTGGTATCCTCTTCTATATCGTCAGAAGAACCATTTACCGCCTTCAGCGTCCCGGCGTATTTTTTTAACGCGTCCTCGTATTCGTCGAAAGATGCCTCGTCACACCAAATAACCGTCCAAAGTTTCGTCTCACCGGCCCCAATCGCATATATGTAGTAATAATATTTAACATCTTCTGACTTTTGGGTAAAAATCCCACTGGCTTTCTTTTCGTTTCCTGACACCTCAACTTCTTTAACCGTTGATTCCGAATCTTTTGCGCTGTCAATTATTGACTTAATAAACTCCTTGCAACCGCCTGACCAATCCTGTATTTTGATATAACCACCTATCTTTTCGTTTTTCCCGGTAAATTTAGCGATATTAACTCCGTCTTTTTTATCATAAATGTCCATCTTCCAATCGGAAGGCAGAGTCAATTCAAAACTCCATTTTTCACTGGTCCAAGTTTTATCCTTGGTTTTTACATTTTTGTTGACTGCCGCGGATATGCCTTCCAGCGTTTCGGCGTATCGGGCAAAAAGATCTTCGTATTTATTATAAAGTTTTGCTGAACAATAAAATACAATCCTTAGCTTAGAGCCATCAACATCTACCACACGAACATAGTATTGATAACTAGTCCCTTCTATATCGCATATATAAACCATGTTTGCGGCTAATTTACCTTTTGGTTTTACGACGACTTCTAGCCCACCATCTTCTTTGAGTGATTCAAGAACACCCTTAAGATATTCATCCGCCCAGCTTTCAGAATAATCCTTGGCGATAAGTCCGGAAATACCGTTAGGCTTATCCGAGAATCTGGCAACAAGTATTCCTTCAGATTTATCTAATATATCCACATTCCAATCAGAAGGAAAAGTCACCTTAAAACCCCATTTATCACTTCGCCACACCTTATCTTCCTCAGACAAAAGTGACGGCTCATCCGGTATTTTTTTAGGGCGACTTTCATTTAACTTCACCAAAGCTTTGGTGGCTTTGTCACGAACCGATGAATCGCTATCCCCCAATAAAGCCGTAATATCCTTTATGTATTCAACGGCACCAAGTTTGCCTAAAGCTTCAGCCGCAGTCCCTCTTAATCCGGCATCTCTATGAGCTAAAAATCCGGCGATATTCTGAGAATATTCCATTGCGCCTAAATTACCCAATGCTATCGTGGCGCCTGTTTTCACTAGGACATTCGTATCATCCAAAAGCCCGGCAATATCTTCGGTGTATTGTTTGGCTCCAAGTTCACCCAACTGAACTGCGGTAATGCTTCTTATATTAGCACTGGAATCGCTCAAAAGCATGACAAGCTCTTTGCTAATTTCTATTTTATCGCTGATGCTTAACTGATGGCTGACCTGCTTGATTTTTTCAAATACCCCTATTTTTTTTAATTCATCTTTAGCGCCCCGTATCTCTTTTTTAAGGCTGTCAATATCAACCTTGGACTGGCTATGCAAGGGGAGGTTTAACCCGAAGGGTAAATGTAAAAGAATCAAGCAGAGTAAAAATCTTATAAGAAGTTGTTTCATAATGTTCTCCTATCTAATATTTCATAATTTATGTAAAATACCTTAATTCTTGCGGAAAAGCAACAAATAACTGGCTTCTGGCCGATCGTGTTAGAAGGTGTAATCCAACCCAATCATCAATGCTTTTCGGTTAATATCGTAAAACTTCGATGATGTGAATTCCTTCAGTGCCTTAAAGCATTGGGCGACAGAAATAATTTTTGTGATATTTACGAGGCCGCCAACCATAATCAGGTTCGCCATGGTCGCGTCGCCAAGCTGATTCTGGGCAATCTCGCTTGCAGGGATAGTGTACAATTTTTGCGCCGGGGAACTTTTCTTGACCAAAGAGCTGTCCGTAAGGACAAAACCGTTATCTTTGATATCTTTTAAATATTTTTCATGCGCATTCTGGTGCAAAGAAACTAAAACATCAAGCTTTTCCGTATAAGGATAATCTATCGGGTTAGGTGAATAAACGACCTCTGAAGAAGTCAGGCTTCCACGGCTTTCCGGGCCATAACTGGCCGAAACCGACACAAAACCTTTTTTATAACTTAACCCTGCCCCTAAAAGGTTGGCAGCGTAAACAACCCCCTGACCGCCGATTCCCCCGAATTTTATTTCAAGGCGTTTTGAAACTGTTTTTGTTTTCATGATTATCTATCATAATAAAAAAAAACTTCCAGGTCAATATTATTTTTTTTTATTAAATAGTTGACAAAAAGGCATAAAGAAATAATTATAGTCGATTATTATACACAATAAGAGAGGGGGTGAGTTAATAAATGGCGAACAAAGTACTGATCCTGGTAGTACTGGCTTTATTCACGGTCGCACTGGTCGGTTGCGTAACACATACGCACATCGTCGGCAAAGGCGCACCCACAAACGGCAAAAAAGTCGAACAGAGACAATGGTACGCAGTATGGGGTTTTGTTGATATCAATAAAGTTGATACCGCTAAAATGGCCGGTGATGCTTCTGATTACACCATAAAAACCCGGTACAACGTCATTGACGCCGTGGTAAGTTGGTTGCTCGGAGGTTTCAGCATTTATTCCAGAACGGTTACCGTAATTAAATAACTGCTGTAATTACAACATAAAAAGGGAGGCAAATTACCGCCTCCCTTTTTTAATGGTTTATTATAAAAAAACAGTTCTAAAAAGCAGTATAATCGCCGATGACTATTTTTCTTTTGGCGTCAGGCGGAGGCAAGAAAAGCTCTTCCCTGCTTTTAGCCCGGAATGATTTTCCCCTTAAATCCCGCAGCATTTCAACTGAAGAAGCGTAATTATTGCGCCGACCGTATTGCGAATGGCAATATGTTACGGCATCTACAAACGCAAACCCGCCTTTTTTCGGCTCGAGCGAATGGACAATGGCAGTTTTTATATATTTTAATAAATCCTTATAATGCCAGACCGTGGCCCTGGCAGCGTAAGTAGCGCCTGCGCCGATAACCAGCTTCATCAGATCAAAAGGCGGCTCGCTTGAGCCTTTAGGAGTCGTGACTGTCCGGCTTCCGAGCGGAGTGGTCGAGGCAAACTGCCCACCGGTCATTCCGTAAATATTATTATTGGCACAGATAACGGGTATCCTGATATTTCGCCGGGCCGCGTGGATCAGATGATTACCGCCGATGGAAGTTAAATCACCATCTCCGCTAACCACGATAACATTAAGTTCCGGGTTATATGATTTAATGCCGGCGGCAAAGGCGATTGCCCTGCCGTGTGTAGTATGCATGGTATCCGCGGAAAAATGAGGGGACGGTATCCAGGCTGCACAACCAATACCGGAAACAAAAACCGTTTTTTTCCAATCCAGCTTCAATTCATCAACGGCCTCTATAAGAAGCTTCATAAGAATCCCGTGCCCGCAACCGTTGCAGAAAGGTGTTGGAAAAGATTCCCATCGAAAATATTTTGCTAATTGTTGTTTCATATAATTAAATCGTCCCGTACCTTTTACGCAACTCCCTATGGAGAATCTTACCGCTGGCCGTACGCGGCATTTCCGCCTGTTTTATAAACTCTACGCTTTTGGGTTTTTTATATGCGGCCACTTTATCGCGGCAGAAATCGATTATTTCCTTTGATGTTATTGTTTTACCTTCTTTGGAAATTACCACGGCTTTTACGGATTCGCCCCATTTATCGTCCGGGATTCCGATAACCGCCACGTCAAACACATCCGGATGCCTGGCAATCGTCTCCTCCACCTCAGATGGATAAACATGTTCGCCACCGGTGATTATCATATTGTCTTTACGATCGACGATATAATAATAGCCGTCCTGATCTTTCTTCACTAAATCTCCGGCGCTAAACCATCCGTTTTTGAATGATTTAGCGGTCTTTTCCGGAAGTTTATAATATTCGTTAAAGAGCATGGGCCCGCGCGAGTAAAGTTCGCCGACTTCTCCGACCGGGACTTCGTTCCCGTTTTCATCCAGCACCTTAATGCAATCCGTCCCGCAGGATTCCCGACCGATAGAGCCAAGCTTTACCATCTGTTCGTGAGGTTTTAGAACCGTAACGATTCCCGCTTCAGTTGAACCGTATCCTTCGTAAAGTTCCACGCCCCTGAAAAAACCCATAATCTGTTTCTTTATTTCACCGCGAGCAGGCGCAGAAGAACACAGGAGTTTTTTTATAGAACTGACGTCATATTCGGAACGTTCTTTTTCCGGAACGCCTAGTATTATACTGTAATGAGTCGGGATAAGGGAAATAAACGTGGTTTTTTCGCGCTGGATAATTTCCAATATTTCCTTTGGGTCAAAACGGCGCGCCGGGTGGATATAAATCGCCCCACCGATATATGTAAATGTAAACGAGAAGAAAGTTGAATTCACATGGCATAACGGCATGACATTAAAACAAATATCATGTTCCGTAAAGCCAAAATCCACCGCATTAATCAGGTAGAAAGCAGTATAAGATTCATGGGAGCGGACCACACCTTTGGGCCTACCGGTTGTCCCGGAAGTATAAAGCAATACCCAGGTGTCTTCGGGTTTGACATCATATAACACCGAAGGTTCTGTTTCCGAAAATTTCGCAATGAAATCATCGTAGTTTTTATATCCACCGGGCGTTTTATTGCCGACAGAAATATAATCTTTTACTTTAGGCATTTCTTTGCGGACTGATTCAACCATGGGAATAAATTCTTCATCGACGATAAAAGCCCGTGAATCCGCATCATTCGTGATATAAGCAACGTCATTTGAGGTAAGGCGAAAATTAATCGGGTTAATGACAATGCCTGTTTTGGCGCAGGCTAAATATGCTTCCACTATTTCCACACAGTTTTCCAGAAGGACGGAAACCTTATTACCTTTTTTCAACCCCAGGCTTAACAACGCATGGGCAAGCTTATTCACACGTTGGTTAGTCTGGCGATAGGAAAACTTGCGTTTGGCATCCTTAAGGCAGGTTTTATCCGCATATTTGACTGCATTAACCTTTAATATCTGTCCTAAATTCAACCAAGATGCGCTCATATTTTTATACTAAAATGGGCAGTAGAGGATTCATTATGCCAAATAGATTAGAGAAAAGAATGAATAAACTAACCACCCAACATTTTCTTTATAAATCTTCTGCCAGCAGCGGATTTTAAATACAACTCTCTTTTATGCGCTTCTATCTTATCATTATATTCTTCGGTATAAACGACTTTAATTATTTTCATATTACGGGTAGTTTTTGTTTTACCGCATTTATGTTCGGATAATCTCCTCAGAAGATTATTTGTCATTCCTTTATAAAACCTATTCTTTTCATCTTGTAAAACATATACTGTAAACACAAACACGTTCCTGATTCATCCGTAACTTCACAATTATATTAAATGGACGATAGAGGATTCGAACCTCTGACCTCCTGGGTGTGATCCAGGCGCTCTAGCCAGCTGAGCTAATCGTCCGTATGTTATATTTCTAAACACCCTATACGCCAAGTGCTCCCCGCCCGAACGACCGCGGCCTTTCGGTCGGGCGGGTACCGGGCTGAGCTAACTGCCCAAATTTTATTAACCAGATTTATACTAAATATATACTCCAAGGTCAATACAAAATGACTTGCTCTTATCATTTAGTCTTGCATTATAAAGATAAAAATGTTATATTCGGGCAAATAAATAAAGCGGAGAACACTCGTGAAAATAAAGATTGCTTTCAGCCTATTTTTCTGCATTATAGCAATCCTGCTTTTCTACCGCTATCCGGCAAACGCCCAGGACATGGAAAATGAGGAAGATGATATTATAATCTGGGAGTCACCAGACTTTCAACAACCTGAAATTGGAACTGCCGTCCCTTCCCTGGGGGCAATGGTAAATTCAACCGAGTTCAAGAGCCTAAAAACATTCTGGAATTCGCTGGATGAATCCAAGTCTGGTTCCAAAGAATCGCTTGAATCATTAAAGATTAAATCAATGGAATCACTTAGCGCAATTATTTCCTCAATAGAAGGGAAACAACTGAGCGGGCGATGGGTACGGAAGTTTTTTGAAGATGAGCTTTCCCGCCGGTTCCAACAACAGGTGATTACCCGCAAATTCGAGGCGCCGGAAAACCCTGGCGAAAAAGAACGCACTATACGATTCTGGAAAGAAATCGATTTCTGCCTGGAAGGGCTTGTTACGCTTTCTACCCTTAAAGATTGCGATTCTCTTATCCTGGAACTTTTAAGCGAGCGGATTAAGCGTAATTTCAATGACATTAAAACAATCCGCTTTAAAGGACGATTGGAGATATTGAATATTTCCCGAGACAAGTATAAAGAAAAAATTGTCCGACTTAGCGATGAGTTCGCCGGCTATAAAAAGACCTTGAAAGGCGACAGCACATCGATTATATGTATCAGCAAAGAACCGGTTACCGATTTATCCGTCCGCCAGCCCAAGCCATTGTCGGACGGAGAATGGATGGATTTTTCCAACCGCCCGGATAAGTCGTTTAAAGAAAACGACCTCCTGGATATCCTTTCCAAAGAAGATAAAAAAGTCATCCTTTCCGACCGGCGCTATATTATCCTGGAAGGCGGGTCTCTTGTAACCGGATGGGAACTTGACCCGAAAATACCGGACGACCTTATAAAAGATATTGCCCGCTTAATCGGCGAGCTTGGCAATGATGACTGGCAAACAAGGGAAACGGCGACAAAAGAATTAATCGATATCGGCGAACCGGTTATTATACCGCTCAATGAAACCCTGGAGAAAAACCCAGACCCGGAAGTAAGGATGCGGGCTAAATTTGTCCTAAGCAAACTTAAAAAAGATAACTCGGAAGGCGAAATAAGAAAATTAATCGAGGAGTTTATTCAAAACGGAGGGGGAAACAGGGAAGTTATAGACAAATTAAGAAAGTCATTTACCCCTGAACAATTACAGTCGGTTATTAAGCTGATGCTTCAGGAAGATACAAACCAACCGAACCAAAACCGGATAGCTATGATACAATTTCTAATGGCATTTATAGAAGAGTTTAATAGTATGGAGGGGAGGTAATTTAAAATGAAAGCTGCCGTATTCCACGGGGAAAAGAAACCGCTCACTATCGAAGAATACCCGAAGCCGCAAATCGGTCCGGATGATATCCTGGTAAAAGTGGCCGCCTGCGGGGTGTGTCATACTGACCTACATTATATAGACCACGGCGTTCCCACGGTCAAGAAACCGCCCATGATTTTAGGGCACGAAGCCGCCGGCACGGTGGCCGAAACTGGCGCGAACGTCAAGAACCTAAAAGTGGACGACCGGGTGCTTTTACCGGCGGTCCTCACCTGCGGGACGTGCGAATTCTGCCGCATCGGTAGAGAAAACATCTGCAAGACCATGATAATGTTCGGCAACCATATTGACGGCGCCTATGCGGAATACGTCAAAGCGCCCGCCAAGGATGCCTTTATAATGCCCAAGGAAATACCGCTGGAAGAAGGATGCATCATAGCCGATGCTATTTCCACGCCCTATCACGCGGTCAAGAACCGCGGACAGGTGAAACCCGGTGATACCGTGGCAGTTTTCGGCTGTGGCGGAGTCGGCATCAATGTAGTCCAGTTAAGCGCGGCGGCTGGCGCAACCGTTATCGCCGTTGATATCATGGATAAAAAGCTGGAATGGGCAAAAAAGCTAGGCGCGACCTACACCTTAAACGCCCAGCAAAGCCCGGATGCCACCAAAGATATCAGGAAACTCACCAACGGCGGAGTGGATATCGCTTTTGAAGCCATCGGCAACCCCAAAACCATCACCATGGCATTTAACTCCCTTAAAAAAGGCGGTCGGCTCTGTGTAGTCGGTTACACGGATAAAGACATGATTATCTCCGGCGCCAAGACCATGTTTTTCGAGATGGAAATAGTCGGCTCGTTAGGCTGCAGGCCGGTTGATTATCCACGCCTGATAGAAATGGTGCGTATCGGCAAGGTACAGGTAACACCCCTGGTTACGCATAAATTCAAGCTGGATAAAATAAACGAGGCATTTGATACCTTGCGCAAAGGAGAATGTATCCGGGCGGTGGTAATGCCGTAAAAAGCTATGTTTTGCCTGAAAAAGAAATATTTGTTGTTATTCATTATCTTACCGGCCTTTTGTTTCATTGCTACCGGGGCAATCTGCCTCGCACTGAGCGCGCTCGGTACGGAGTGCCTGGCGCAGGTTTTAAACGAACAAATATCGCCTTCGGACTGGGATAAAATCAAAGCTTCATTTACAAGACAATATGCCTCCAAACTACCCCAAAACCGCATTGAAGCCATAAACCTGATTACACCCTGCTGGTTTAACTTTACCTCACCCAAAAGCGGGAAAGAAGCAGTCATGCTGCTCGTAAAAGTACTCGAAGAAGAAACCGCTAAAGAAGTTGTGGCGGCGGCAATAAATTGTTTATACATGGCTTCTTATGATAACGAATCAGCGGATACTTTAATAAAACAATGCGAAACGGCAAAAAATGAAACGACACGCCTACGGTTGATTGAAACTCTCGGGAGATTTGTCGGGTCGCAGGATAAAGCGGTGGCGTCTTTATCCGCCATGGCCAAGGATAAAAACGTTAAAATACGCCTGGCGGTAATAGAAGCTCTCAAGAAATTACCCGCAAAACACACTCTTTCTCTCTTAATCTCCCTGATAAGCGATGCCGAAAAAGAAATATCCTTTGCGGTCATTGCCCATCTCGCCGCGACAGGCGATTACGATATCGTCCCGCAACTGATTGAATTAACCGGAACGGAAAAGCGCGAAGATGTCAAAAAGAAAATCCTGCAAGCACTTGAATCCATAGTCGGCAAAAACTACGGAAACGCACAGAAAGAATGGCAGGAATGGTGGAAAGAACGGGAAAAAAGCAAGGTTTCACAAGAAGAAATTGATAAAGCCATCGACAAAGCAAAAAACTACCTGCTGGATAAAGCCGCCACCAATATTACCGCCACCAACGAATGCGAACTGACCTTTTACGCTTTGCTCCACGCGGGATGCTCACCAGATACTCCGGTGATGAAATCAGCCCTGCAGCATATCCTTACCAAGCAACTGGCGCAGACCTATAATGTGGCGTTGATAGCGCTGGTGCTTTCCGATTTGGACAAGGTAAAATACCAGGCGCGCATAGCCCAATGCGCCATGTGGCTTTTGGGAAACGAATCCAAACAGGGCAACTGGCATTACGGCACCGCCCTGCCTGATAAAGATATGATTGCCCCGACTATCACCGGGAACGATAAAAAGAAACCGGAAAAAGATAAATACGCTAAAAACACTAAGAAGACTATGCTGAAAATCAAAGTCCCTCCCCGCCAGCAACGCGACCCGAACAGCTGGGATAATTCAAACACCCAATACGCCATACTCGGGCTTTGGGCCTGCGCCAAGGCGGGAATAGAAATCCCCAAAGAAGCCTGGCAGGATGCGGAAGCGAATTTATTGCGCAGCCAAAGCGCGGACGGCGGCTGGAGCTACCAGGCGGCACAGGGAACCGGGCACGGCAGCATGACCGCGGGCGGATTGGCCGCACTGGTAATCTGTATGCAACAACTCGGCAAAAAGACATCGGATAACCGCGCAATAAAAAACGCCAAGGAATGGCTTGGGAAAAACTTCACCGTTAAGGAAAATCCCAAGTACGGGGAATCATGGCATTATTATTACCTCTATGCGCTGGAACGCGCCGGGGTCCTGAGCGAAACCGACTTTTTCGCCAATAACGACTGGTACCAAATCGGGGCGAAATATCTGCTGGGCAAGCAGAAAAAAAATGGGAGTTGGGATGTACAAGCGACCTGGGACACCTGTTTTGCGGTGCTGTTTTTAAGGAGGGCAACCAAATTTGCCCCGCCATTAAAGGCAACCGTAACCGGCGACGAAAAACCAAAAGAAGTAGAAAAGCCCAAGGAAACGGAAAAGCCGGAAACGCCGGAAAACATTGAACCGCCGGAAGATATCGAACTGCCTGAAATCCCGGAAGTGCCTCCAGAACCGGATAAAAAATAACGGATAAAACTACTTCACCACGAAGACGCAAAGAACACAAAGAACGCCAAAAACTCTTTAACTTATTAGAAATTAAGTTTTTCTTCCAGCTTTTCTTTTCCTTCGGTAATCGCCAGCTCTATCTGCAGGGAGTAAATAATTGGTGATTGGTTATTGGTCATCGGAATTTTCACCATATCCTTCCTCGTGGTGACAAGGCATTCAGCGCCGGAGTTTTTGGCGTGTTCGTACAGTTTGCTTATATCGTCCGCTGTGTAGCGGTAATGGTCCGGGAATGCCGTAAAGCCGGCAAGAGACAAACCCGCTTTCTCAAGCGTCAGCTTAAAAGAATCAGGGTTGCCGATGCCGCAGAAAGCAAAGGATTTCTTATGCGCTAAATCAGCAAGGGGAACGGTTTTTCCTTCAGGCGAAATAAACCCAACCGGCTTATGGATGGTTTTCATCACGGGCTTGCCCAAAGCGGTTAAAAGATTCGTCATCCTTAAAAGATGCTCATCCTTAACCAAATCCGTGTGGGTCAGTATAAAAATATCGGCCCGTCTCAAAGCGTTCAGATGTTCGCGCAAGGTTCCGGCCGGAAAAACGTGCCAGTTGCCGAATGGGTTCAGGCAATCTATCATCACGATATCCAGGTTGCGCGCCAGCCGCCAGTGCTGGAATCCGTCATCTAAAAGAATTACATCCGGAGAATATTTGGCAACAGCTTCCTTCCCCAGCTTGGCGCGGTTCGGGCCGGTCAGGCGGATTACCTTATCGGATGAAACTGATAATTTCTCATCATCGCCTGAACCTCCCACAGAGCCGTATCCCCTGGAAAGAACGACGACTTTTTTATTCTTATCGGCAAAGTACTTGGCGAGGTATTCGGTCATCGGGGTTTTGCCGGTCCCGCCGACCGTAATATTGCCGATGCTGATTACCGGAACGGCGAGCTTGACGGGCTTAACAAGCCCGCATTTATATAAACACGTTCTGAACAAAAGAATAAAGCGGTAGAGCAAAGAGACAAGCCAGAACGCGGTAAGCATAACCAGGTCAAAAAAACCCAGCTTTCGCCCGCTCGCGATATTATACCACCACAGTTTAATAGATTTCATACGGATGACATATTATCAAAAGGTTCTTCTAAAGTAAACTATTAGAAGAAAATTCTATTTGGCTTTTATATTTGCATAGTATAAACTAAACACGAATGCACACGAATAAGAACACATATATACGAATATTTCTCTTCATCCTTTGCGCCTTTGCGGTAGTGTTTACTGGCTGCGCAAACGCAACTAAAGAACCTAAGAACGGAAGAACAGAATTCCGCATCCGCCATTCCGAATTCCCTGCCTCGCCGTCAGGCGGGTGGAAATGCGTTAAAATGAGTCTTAGGGTGCCCCTCTATATACGGGGTAGGGTGGGGATGCGGCTTTAAAATCTATCCCAAACGGCTCCAAAAGTTATCCCAAGCGGCTCGAAGAGCTACCCCGAACGGCTCTCCTCAGTATTATGTTTACCACCGAAAATCTAGACACATACCGATGGGGATTGTCAAGCATAATCTTGAACCGAAAGGTTGTTTAACAGGCGGAATTATTTAGAACCTGACTTCCATCTGAATCAGGGTTTCTTTATCCATGTTCTTGATATCTTCCCTGATATCGTTGTAATTTAACATAAAACGAACGGCCCGATTCATCTGCCAGTTAAAGCCGAATGTCGTCATCCTAACCTCGTCATTATTGATATTATTATCAGGGTCAAAATACTGGTAACAAGCTATCGGGCGGATGACCTGGTTTTTCCCGAAGAAGTCTATTGTTTGGTTTGTGGTCAGTTGCAGATACCAGCATTTGCTGTTGATATTATCCGTGCCCGTCACGTCAAGCATCTGGGAAAAATATTCGTAGGTAATCATTATCTTGCTTAATTCATATTTTATGCTGTAGGCATAGCGGTCACGCTGGTTTACCCCGATTTTCAACGGGTTGGGGTCGCTTTCGTAGCCGGTTATCCAGGCAGCACCGAACTCCATGGGTTTTAAGGGAGAGTCGTTGTCATCCTTCCAGGGCAGCATCCTTATCTGGAACATGCGGTCTTTAAGGTCGCTGTCATCGGTGGTGTTTATCCCGTTACCGTTGAAAACGGCTATTGCATATGACGCCTTTTTATCGAGCATTAGCCCTTGCGCCATGACGCCGAGTTCCCGGTCGCTGAAGGTCGCCAGAGGGGTCGGTGTCAATGGTTCATAAATCAATGGACTCCTGATTGTTTCCTGGAGCGGTGTCCCGGCAACATCGGCGGCGAAAGAAAAGGGAATCTTAAACTGCCCCACGGTTACCGCCCAATCCGTATAAGGGATATGGGAAAGAGTGAACCTGGCATCAAGCAGGGTATTATTATAAAAATCATATTCAACCCGACCGGTGACATCCGTAGCGATTTTACCGTCTAGGAAGAGATGCGCCCGGATATTTTCCATCGTGTCCGGAGTATCGGCGGCGGTATCTTCCTCTGTATAGCTGTAGCGCAAGTGGACGTAACCGCCGGGGGAAAGGTCGCTATTCCCTATTTTAATCGGGGTGCCTTCCGCCCAAATATCAGTCAATAAGCAAAGAGTTCCCATTAATAAGACTATAACGAAGATAGTTTTTTTCATAATAGATTCCTTAATTAATAGTTTTTGTTGATAAGAAAGCCTGTTTTATGGTATAAATTTTTAATTATACCATCTTATTTAATCGGCATAATCAATGAAGATATTAAAGGAAATATACCAAAGGCTGTTTAAGCATTTCGGGCCGCAACACTGGTGGCCCGGTGAAACGCCGTTTGAGGTAATGGTCGGGGCAATCCTGACACAGAACACCAACTGGTCGAACGTGGAAAAGGCCATCAAGAACCTGAAGGCCGAAGGCTTAATGACCGCAAAAGGATTATACGGCTTGGATACGGAAACGCTGGCCCAGCTTATCCGCCCGGCAGGCTATTATAATATCAAGGCAATAAGATTGAAGAATTTCATAAAATGGTTTGTGGAGACTTACGATGGGGACGAGGAAAAGCTTTCCAAAAGCAGCCTGGAATCGTTGCGCGAGGAGCTTTTGGGTATCAAGGGAATCGGGCCGGAGACCGCGGATTCAATCGCTTTATACGCAGGAGGAAAGCCCTCTTTTGTGGTGGATGCCTATACATACAGGATATTTTCCCGCCACAGCCTTATCCCTGAAGAAACCACCTATGACGAAATCAAAGCTTTCTTTGAGGACAACCTGGAAAATGACACTAAATTATTCAACGAATACCACGCGCTGATTGTCCGAACGGGAAAAGAATATTGCAAGAAAACAAAGCCTTTATGCGATAAATGCCCTCTAAAAGGAGTAGAAAGATGACAAATACAACATGGCCCTTGGAAACCCTAAAGAAATATCTTTCCATACCGAGCGTTTCGGCACAAGGCACGGGAATCAAAGAAGCCTGCCGGTTCCTGAAAAAGCTATTCACCTCTTTGGGGCTCAAGGCAAAGATAATTGATTGCGGAGGTAACCCAATTTGCTATGCAGAATTAATAATCGATAAGAAACTACCAACCCTGCTTTTCTATAACCACTACGATGTCCAACCGCCTGAACCATTGGAAAAATGGATTTCACCTCCGTTTAACCCTGCCGTAAGAGGCGGGAAGCTTTTCGCCCGCGGTAGCTCGGATAACAAAGGAAACCTGACTGCCCGCCTGTCCGCGGTCAAGTCATTTTTAGACAGGGGCGCAAAGCCGCCGGTAAACGTAAAGTTTGTGGTGGACGGCGAGGAAGAAATTGGCAGCCCCACCCTGCCGCGTTTTATCAATAAATACCGCGCGATGATAAAAGCGGATATGTGCATCTGGGAATCCGGCGGGCGGGACGAAAAAGACAACCCGGATTTATCGCTCGGATGCAAAGGCATCTGCCACGCAGAACTGGTGGCGCGCGGGGCCAAGGATGACCTCCATTCTTCCAAAGGGGTAATCGTGAAAAATCCGGCATGGCGGCTTATCTGGGCATTGAACAGCCTTAAAGACAGCAATGAAAACATCCTGATAAAAGGATTTTATGACAAGACGATAAAACCCGGAAGGCTTGATAAAAATACAATCGCTAAATTTATGTTTTACGAAAAAGAAAAGAAAGCCCAGTGGGGAATCAACGGCTTTTTAAAAGGGTTAAGCGGGATTAAACTAAAGGAAAGGTTTTTCTACGAGCCGGCGCTTAATATCGACGGATTAACTTCCGGCTATCAGGGTTCGGGGCATAAAACGGTCCTGCCCAAACAGGCATCGGTTAAGATAGATTTCCGGCTTGTTCCCGATATGACACCCAAGGATATTTTAAACCAATTAAGAAATCATCTGAATAAATATGGTTTTAATGATATCGAAATACATGATTTCAGGGGATACCCCCCGGCCAGAACGCCTTTAACCACTCCTTACCTTAAAATTGTCAGGAAAGCGCAGGAGCGTGTTTATAAAAAACCCGTAATGGTCGAGCCTCTGGCAGCTGCTTCCGGCCCCATGTATCTTTTTACGTCGCTTATGCCGTGTTTCTCTTTGGGGGTCGGGCACAGCAGTTCAAGCATCCACGCACCCAATGAAAATATCCGGCTGGATGATTATCGGATGGGAATAGAATGCATTGCGGAAATAATGCACGAACTCGCAAGCGCCGCCGGGAGCTGAATTATTTCTTACTTTTAAGTATTTCCAGAGCATTCGCAAACAATCCGGCCATTTTATCGGAGTTCGCTTTCAAGGTATTCTGCAATTCGCCTGTTTTATCACCCTCTTTAAAAATAGTATTGTAAGTTTCTATATTACTCTTTGTCAGTTCTAAATAATCAGCTACTATTTTATAAAGAGGTTGGAATTCTTCGGAAGGATAGTTTTTCTGGAATTCGGCAAAATACTTATTGAATTCGGCAATATTCTGTTGGCGGCGCCCGGCATCTTTTTCCCATAATTTGGCCCGCTCAGAGTTAGTTTTTATTTTCCCGTAAAAGACATTAACGGATTCCGTATAATATTCCAGCATCCTGACCATTTCGAATACGGTTTCAAACATCGCGAAAGACCCCACTTTTCCCAGCTTAACCCTGTCATCCGTAAGCTTGTTGGGGGCATGAGGATTCTGCTCATCAGGATAAGGTTTTCCTCCGCCCTCAACGGAAACACGCATGTTGGTTAATTCATTCTGAATAACGGTGCCGATATCCCTCAAGAAAGAAGCGGCGGCATGGTAACAACCGGGATAACTCTCGTATGAGGAAAGATTAACTTTCTGCATAACATCGGAAAGTTGCGCATCTGTTTTATCAAACCAGGATTTGAATGCGGCTTTTTGCGAATCAAATTTCTTAGCCTGGAAAGTCTCTATAAAAGCATTGAGATCTTTGATAGTCTTTTCGTAAAAGGCGATAATTTTCTTGATGTCTTCAAACTGGCGCTTATTGGAGCCAACAACCTCGTTCATTTCGCCGCCGACTGTGATTGTCTGCTGGATAATGACTTTATCAAACCTGTTGGCGGGCAGTTTGGGAATTATATTCTTTCTCTGCTTTTTAGGAATTTCAACTTTAATGAAATAAACCCCGGCGGGCAGCTCCCAGTTGAAATCCGATATATCCAGCTTACACTCGCCTTTTGAATCAAGCTCAGCTCGATGAGGCCCAACAACCCTGCTTTCTTTAAAGGTGAAATCATCCGTTGAAAAGACTTTGGAAAAAATATACACGTTCAATACGGTCTGTGACGGCAAATCCGAATCTAGTGCAATATTTATAGTATTTTTATCATTGGCTTTAACCTGGGAGAAATTAACTATTTTCAACCCGGTTTCGGCATCGGTAGCCCCTGCCGTGGTTTCTGCCGGGCTTTCCACGGGATTAACGGCAAAAAACACCGCCAGGAAAATACATAATAAAATGTAGCGCATATTTTTCATAACAAATATTCTCCTTATAATAATCTAATTTTCTAAGGAACGGGGCTCCATGATAAAAACCTCGGGCTAGCATAATATATTAAAGTGATATCGTCAAATATTAAAGAATCGACCACGCTCGTATTGATATTCGCATCCGGCCTGAAATAAACCCGGTAACGGATGGGCTCGCTTATATTCGCCGGAGTATTACCGTAACCTCTAATGACAGTGCCATCCGGCTTATTCAATAAAGAAGGCTCGGTTATCGGGTCAAGGGATTTCGCATCAAGGATACTTACTTCGCATGTCGCCGTAGTTGGGAGCGTATCCGGCCGGTACTGCGTCCAATTAGCCATAAGGAGAGTAACGGATGAGTCTTTGGGCAAGCCCATTTCTTTGACCAGATCAATTTCTCGCGAAGTGAAAGAGCCATCATTACGCTTATAATAACGGCCCTCGTTCCATATTTCGGATATTTTTAAGCCGCCATCCGCTAAAGCCAAATTTTCCCAGACAATGACTTCATCAAGCGTTGAATCAGGAGCGGAATTCATGTAATTAGCCGATTTCCTTTCGCCTAACCTCAAACCGCCATAACCGCCGGTTAAATAACCGGTGCTGCCACCGCTTAAATAAGTACTGGTACCTCCCATTGAATATTGGCCTATAACCTTTTGTCCATTAATATAAAGCAAATCCATTTTATCCGAGTTATATCTTGCTACGTGCCCTGCGGGACGGGCCTGTGTTGTTATATCATGCACCCAACCGACATGGATCCATTTTCCTGCGCGGAACCAATTACCCCATTGCTGTGTTCCCCTTGTAATATACTCATGACTATGCCCTTGATGGTTAAGGCATGGCGAACCAACCCCTCCGGCATACTGGGTTTTCCCTGTTGAATCAGCTGCTCCCGCAATAAAAGAAGCATTATCCCAGGCATTCCCATAGCTATATCCCCTGGTGCTCAAGATTTCTGATGCGTTAGAATCCCCTTTACGCCAGATAGAATAGATACCATATGGGAAACCACGCCCGGAACCCCACCATCCTCTTCTGTTTTCCCTGAATTGATAAGTAAAATAAACCCTTGTGCGCGAGGTAAATTCCGGGAAAAACTGTGGTTTAATCCACATGGAAACCGTCACCATATCCATATTCGCAGGCACATATGAATATATGGGAACGGATTCTGTTTCCGAATAAACGCCGTCAGGAAATAATTTACCGCATCTCCAAGCTACATTATCAGCCTGGTTAAACAAAGCATCTTTATACGGTCCTTTGGTATCAACGGTTATCGATGGCCCGACATCCGCATCAAGCCCTTTTTCATTAAAGTTTGCCCTGAATTGCACGTCTTCAGGTTTATTCTCAAGCGTCGCCAGACTGATATACCCGTCATAATTTGCGTTCTTGAGATATTCAACATCCGGTAGTTCAGGAAAGGTCTGGAGGGCAAGATTATTTGTCGTTTCAATAAGGCCCTGATCGCTGTTTTCCGAAATAATAGTTCCTCTGATAGGCACATCATTTTTCCAATTCTCATAAAGAAATTCTGATTGCGTCGTTTCGCGGTATATTTCGAACAATTTAACGAGACTGGAAATTTCGGCTTCCGCAAGCATGGTTTTATTATCGCTATTAAACACCCTGCCGATGGAATCTATCGCAAAATAGCCGGTCGGATAGAATATAAATTCTGTCGTGAAATAAGCCAGGTCTGTTTTATCCACCCAGAAAATCCGGTGGAAATCAGGATTAAAATCGTTAATATTGGAATTAGAGTTGAAGTTCGCCTTAATAACATCGGATTGCTGTGCGGTCAGGAACCCCTGTGGGTTGGCCGTACTTTTCCAAAGCACATTGTCACAAAACAGGTTAAACTGCTGCCAGGATTTAAAACGGCCTTCCCATTTCTTGGCAGGATTTTTTATCGTGCGATTGGCAATTATCGCATCCGCAATCTGGCGGGCAAGCTGTAAAGTAATTTCCGGAGTTTCGGTAACGCTTCCCAAAGCAACGCCCCCAGTATGTGTGGTGCCGTATAATATATCATAGGGACCCGATTGGCCTCCGCCTGTTGCCGGAGCCAAATACCACCCCTTAAGCCCTTTTAATAAAGCGACTAAAACAGCTTTCGGCGCGGTATTCACATTAACCGGCGCGCGCCCGACCGGTTCAAGTTCACCTTCTCCTAAATAACCAGATTCGGAATTGGATGTATCACACGGAAATTCAATTTTAATGGGCCTAAAAATTTCCGCTGTTTCAAGCCCGGCGCCTAATTTGGGAGCTCCGATTCTTTTCTCAAGAGGAACGGATTTAACCACTGTTTTATCCTGCCAGGCATAAACCGTCAGGTAACATTTAATCTTATTATATTCGTCATCGGTTAAATCAGCCTTGTCTTTGATTTCTTCGAAAGTATGATACCCCTTACCGCGGTTCTGATAAATTTTAGTCCCAACCGCCCTGCTTAGACCTATTTCTTCCGCCAGGTTTTCCAGGATGTTTTGAATCCAGGGATGGTCCACCATATTCACATAAATGCAGGACGAAAGATCCGTAACCCTGATAGAAAAGAAATTATTCTTGCCATCTGTCTGGCTCATTTCCGCGGTGACGCCTAATTTCTTTTTCCGCATTTCCATTAGATCTTCTTCATTAAAAACAGGATTGCCGTCTTTGTCCTTGTCATCGTTCTTGTTTAACATGAATGAAGGCCTCACCGCCCTGCGGAGTGGGCAATCATATATCTCCAGCTTATTATTTTTATCAGAATCCTCAAGCGCATCCAAAGACCCGTTATTATTTAAATCTTCGCCCATATACATAAAAGCATTGCTGTAAAAATCATCCGTCAAAAGGGCGCGCGTCGTGGTAATCCCGTAAAAGATGCCGCTTTCCGCCAGCATTTTTGCCTGAACCAGATCGCGATATGCCCGTGAAGTGGTCCGTTCTATGGATGCTAATCTTGTCAGCATCACTCCGATAAGCGATAAAACCGTCAAGACAGCCAACACCATGATAAGCACTACGCCATTATTCTTTTTCCTCATACATTTCCTCCTTAAAATATTTCATTATTAATTACGGAACAAAACTCCATGATAAAAACTTGGGAGCAGCATAATATACCAAAGTAATATCATCAAATATCAATGGATCAACCACCACGTCGTTAATGTTCGTTTGCGGCCTGAAATAAACCTTATAGCGGATGGGTTCGCTTATCTCCAATAAACGGCCATCTTCAGCCTTAATCATACTACCGGCCGGATTCGTCAAATATTCAGAATCATGAATTACATTGCCGTTTCTGTCCACGATATTAACTTCGCAGGTCGCATTCCTGGGAAGGGTTTCCGGGCAATACTGCGTCCAATACGCCATAAGAAAAGTAACAGGGGACCCTCCCGGTAATCCAGCTTCTTTTGACAGATCAATCGGCCCTGAGGTAAATACCGCATCATTTTCTTTATAATAACGCCCTTCTTTCCAAATATCCATGATTACTTTTTCGCCTGCTTCTTCATTTAGGTTTTCCCAAACAAGAACCTCATCAATAGTGGAATCAGGTGCGGTATTCAAACATGGAGAACTTCTTTGCTCACCGAAACGGAGAATATTCTGTTGGATGTAATAATTAGCCTTACTGGCATCAAATTCTCCTGTCGTAAAAATACCGCCGCATTTCTGTCCGTTAATAAACAGGATGTCATTTATTCCCTGCCCTGTACTACCTGTATAACCGCCTTTTTTCTGCGCCGGGACATGAATCCATCCCAAATGCATCCATTTACCGGCCCGGAAATAAGTTCCCCAGAATCCGTTGACATATATACCGTCATGCCCGTGCCCGATATGATTAAGGCAAGGGGTCCCGACTCCGCCTCCCCAATAATTATTTCCGGCATCTATGTTACGCAGGCTGGCACTGCAGCCGCCTGCCATAAAAGAAGCGTTATCCCATGGTTCACAATAACTATAACCATCCCGGCTTAAATTTTCCATATTTGAAGGATAACGGTACCATGCTTGGCTCCCCCACCCCGATGAGCCGAACGAACCGGAACCGTTCGTATTGGCAATACTATAAATCCCGAAAGGGTAGCTTATCCACATTCTATACCAGCTATCCCATTGATTCGACTGATATGTGAAATATGACCTGACTTTCGCGGCGCTTTCCGGAAAAAAGTGCGGTTTAATCCACATAGAAACCACCACTGAATCTAGGTTTCTCGGCCGGTAATTATACATGGGGACAGAATCAATTTCGCTGTATACGCCGTCCGGGAATAATTTACCGGCATACCAGTTTTTTGGATATTCTTTGGTATTCCAGACTAAACGGTCCTCATAAGGACCTTTAGCATCCCTCATTAATTTATGTCCGGAATTTTCCGCATCCAAGCCCTTATCAGAATAGTGTACGGCAAAGTTTGCATTATCAAACTTGTGCTCGATTGTCGCCAGGCTGATATATCCTTCATAAGTTGCGTCCTTGACATAATCCTTATTAAGAATTTCCGGATACGCCTGAAGGCTTAAGTTATTGGCGCTGTCAAAAACACCGTTGTTTTCTGAAATAACTGATCCAATCGAAACATCATCTCCCTTGTATTGATTCAAAAACTCGCTTTGCGAAGTTTCTTTATATATATCAAAAAGCTTTACCACCGTGTTAATCTCGGCTTCCGCAAGCAGCTTATCGTTTTTATCCAGCACCCTGCCGATGGAATCTATGGAAAAATAACCCGAGGGAAAGAAAGAAAATTCCGTGGTATAATAAGTCAGGTCTGTCTTATCCACCCACAACATCCGCTGGTAACTCGGGTTAAAATCATTAATATTGGAATTCGGATTAAAATTCGCCTTAAGGACATCCGACTGCTGTGAATTGATAATTCCTTTATGAGGCGCCCGCCCCCCCTTGCCGAGCCAGAGAACATTATCGCAAAATTGATTAAATTGCTGCCAGGAATTAAACGCGCCTTCCCAATCAGACTCTTTCTCTTCTTCTTTAATCAGCCTGTTAGCGATGATAGAATCGGCTATCTTACCGGCCAATACTTTATCTATTACCGGCGTTTCCACTATTCTTCCTAACGTACCGCTCTGCCCGCTGGAGCCTACATAAGTGTAGTTAACAGTCATCATCCCGTACGCGCTGACCATAGGGATAATCGTGGAGCCTTCATCAAGATAAAACCCTCTAAGATTCCTAATTAAAGCAACAAGAACTTCTTTCGGTGCGGTATTAATGTTAACCGGCGGCCTCCCGACTATCTGTCCGTTATAAGCATCCTTTGAATAATCGCGCGGATAATCCATGTATGGCGTGCGGACCGTTTCCCAACTGTAAATCGGCGTGTTTAATGCCGGTTTTCCCAAGCGGTCAGCCGGCGTTACGGATTCCACCACACTTTTATCAAGCCAGGAATAAACCGTTAAGAAAGGTCTAATTTTATTAAACTCGTCTTCGCTTAATTTCGCCTTGCCTTCTATTTCGCTTAATGAAAAATAACCCGCCCCCCGGTTCTGGTAAATTCTGGTCCCGACATTTCTCTCCAGCCCCACTTCCTCGGCCAGGTTTTCCAGGATGCTTTGAAGATGCGCATGGTCTGACATATTCACAAAAACACGGTTTGATAAGTCGTCAATGCGTAAGGTGAAAAAGTTTTTCTTGCTATCCGTCTGATTCATCATTCCGGAAACGCCTATTTTCCTGCCGCGTATCTCAATCAAATCACCCTGGTCAATAGAACCGTTACCGTCCAGGTCAGCCATAAACGAAGGACGAACTGCCCATTTTAAAGCAGCACTGTTTATATCTAATTTATTATTCTTGTTTAAATCCTCAACGGCATCAAGCGCATTATTCGCGTTCAGATCTTCTCCGTAATAAAAATATTCATCCGCCTTAAAACCTTTTTCCGCCAAAAGCGCACGGATATTGGTCAGCCCGTGGAAAATACCGCTCTCCGCCAGCATTTTTGCCTGGATTAAATCGCTGTAGGCGCGTGAAGTGGTCCGCTCTATGGTGGATAACCTTATCAACATAATCCCTATCATAGAAAGAATCGTCAAAACCGCTAGGACCACTATCAAAACAATGCCTTTGTTTTTCTCTCTCATATTGTTTATTGCGTGCTCAGTTCTATCGAACCGTAAACATTTACCTCTTTATTGTTCTTCCCAGCATTAATTATAAAATCGTTACCCTTTTTAATAACTGTATTGAATGGCGTAATAACCTTTACGGCATTGTCGCTTTTCTTTGCATAAAGTCGGATATGCCCTTTTTCTAAAACAACCTCACCTTTGGTATCGTCTACCCTGATGCTGGAATCCTTTCCCAGTAACACCTTGCTCCCGTCATTCAGAATCACTGTGCGCTCGGCGACAAAACCAGCCTCTTTCACAACTTCGGGATTGGTCTTAATCATAAAAATAATAAGGGCAAACAAAACCAGCATCACCGATGCCGCTATCGCATAAGCAATCGCCTTATTTACGGGTTTGCCTTTTAGCATCACGGAAAACGATAAGATATCCGCGCTCTTAACCCTTTCAATAACTTCCTCTTCACGATTCACGACCGGTGTTATTTTCTGAAAAGCCTCGCAAATCAAACCATCCAGCCTTTTTACCTCTTCGTATGATGACTGGCATTTCTTGCATGTTTTAAGATGCGCCTGTATTAATGCCTTTTCGCTTTCAGGCAACTCCCCGACCCGGTAAAGCTCCATTGATTCTCTTGCTTTTTTACAAATCATTTTTATTCAACTCCTTTTTAAGCAGTTTATACGCCCTTGCCAGATTACTAGTAACCGTACCAATCGGCTGCTCCAGCTTCTCGGAAATCTCCGCGCAACTCATACCCTTAAAATACTTCAAAGAAAGCACCAGGTAATATTGCTCCGGCAAATCCTTTATCATCCCCAATATATTCAGGATCTGCGGTTTATATTCATCAAACTTCGGCACGTCTATCCCTTCAGGAATCCGGCGGAACTTGCTCCGGTCTCTCATCCATTCAGATTGGCAGTTACGCCCGATTTTAAAGAGCCAACCGGTAAAACCTGATGGCTTGCGGCAATTACTTAAAGAACAATAAGCCCTGAAAAACGCCTCCTGCACGATATCCTCTGTTGCGTAGTAATCGCGCATCCTGATAAAAATATATCCGAACAAAGGCTTATAATAACGTTTGACCAACTCGCTGAAAAAATCCTTATCGCCATTCTGGGCGCCTGAAACCAATTCAGCATCTTTTAATTCCCTTTGCCCGTCTTCTGCCACTTAATATATCCTTATCTATTATATAATGACTTCAAACCTCTTTTTACTGCAATTATTATTTTTTTTATTGAAATATTATTACATTATACTAAAATAACCAGCCATGGGCAAAAGAATTGTAATAATCGGGGGCGGCACGGCCGGCGCTTCAGCCGCTTTCTCTGCACGTAAGACAGACCGCTCTGCTGAAATAACCATGCTGGATAAGGAACCATACCCTACCTACTCCCGTTGCGGACTACCCTTTGCCATAAAAGGTATTATCCCTGCCCTGGAAAACCTTATCGTATTCCATGATAAATTCTTCTCCCAGCAGAAAATCAATCATATTAAAAATACGGAAGTAATTAAAATAGACCCGAAAGCCAAAACAGTTTCCACTAAAACAGGTAATTTTGATTACGATTCCCTTATTCTTACCACCGGTTCTTCCCCGGAAAAACCACCCATACCCGGCGCGGATTTACCGCACGTGTTAACTCTGCGCACAATAGACGATGCTCGTTCTATAGTAAAATCAGCCGAATCCGTTAAATCCACGGCTATCATCGGTGTAAGTTTTATCGGGGTGGAAATCGCCGAGGCGCTCCATTCCAAAGGAATTACCGTAACGCTCATCGAGTCTGTCCGGACTATGTGGCGCGCTTTTGATGAGGATATCGGGAAAATAATAAATGCCCTCCTGGCAACCCATAATATCAAAGTGCTGGAACACGCCTTGGTTACCGGAATAACGCCTAAAAAGGTCCAGACCAAAGACCAATCAATCGACGCGGATTTAGTCATTATATCCGCCGGCGTCCGACCGAATATATTGCTTGCCAAGAATGCCGGAATAGGAATCGGCAAAACAGGTGGCATTAAAACTAATGAACATCTCCAAACTAATATACAAAATATCTATTCCGCTGGTGACTGCGCCGAATCCATATCCGCCATAACAGGTGAACCGATTACCATAGGACTGGGCACAATTGCCGCACGGCAGGGAGTGGTTGCCGGAACAAATGCCGTTGGGGAACGGCAAAAATCACCCCCGGTCTGCAATTCTGCAGTCATTAAGACAATGGAAACCGAAGCCGGCAGTGCCGGTTTTACGGAATCTTACCTTAAACAATTTTACGCTGATAAGTTCCAAACCGTTTCTATCATGGTTAAATACCCGTCACTGCCTCATTATTATCCTGGCGGAACGGATATATATGTAAAACTGATTGCCGATGCCAAAACCCATATACTGTTGGGCGGGCAGATCCTCGGTAAGACATCCATTGCCCCACGCATCAATACCCTTGCCTTGGCAATTGAAAAAAAGATTACGGTAGATGAACTCGCACAGGCGGATTTCTGCTACTCACCGCCTGTAGCTGATATCTGGGACCCGATTGCCATCGCGGCACAATCTCTTCTGCGTAAGATTAAGTTATCGAAATAAAATATCATGCCGAAATTTAATTTCACTCCTACAGCCATCGGAAGCCTGCCCCATAAAGACGCCTCCCTTGCATGTGCTTTAATCCTTCAAACGCTGGAAGAAATCCCCTTCCTTCCACAACTGCCAAAACGCAGTTTTTGTGAAGGCATGATTACCCAGTACATAGAAGGCATACCGGGCATCAAGCTTGACCTAAAGGCCGGCAAAGTCCATCTGGATACCCCATCAGCGGAAAAAGGAATGGAACTCTTTTACGAAAATATACTTAATCAGAATATAGAGCACTTTACCATCTCGCCCGATTATGCCCTTGGGCTTCATAAGATGCTGGAAACTATTACGGAACGAAGCGACGTCACCGAAGCGAAGCGTAGCGGGAAAAACATCAAAATGAAACACCTCAAAGGACAAATTACTGGACCAATTACCTTCGGGCTAAACCTGGCGGATGAAAACGGTAAGGCAATCATCCACAACGAAATCCTGGCGGATATGGCGGTCAAATGCCTAACAATGAAAGCTCTCTGGCAGGTTAAAAAGATAAAGGAACTAAAACTCAACCCGATAATGTTTATGGACGAGCCTTCTTTAATGGAATACGGCTCTGCCTATCTGCCGATCGGCAAAGAGATTATAGAAAAGCAGTTGAATGAAATAATAGATGCCTTACATGCGGAAAAGGCATTGATCGGATTACACTGTTGCGGAAACACAGATTGGGGAATGTTATTAAATCTGCCTTTGGATATCATATCGTTTGATGCGTATAGTTATATGGAAAAATTCGCCTTATATACAAAGGAAACAAACAAATTTCTTTCCCGAGGGGGAATAATCACCTGGGGGATAGTCCCTTCGACTACATTGGAAAACCCTATAACAACGAATGAACTTTCCTCAAAGTTGAGCTGCGGCATAGAACTATTGGCTAAAAAAGGAGTAAAAAAAGAATTAATCCTGAACCAATCCCTTATCTCTCCTGCCTGCGGATTAGGGCTTCTTTCGGAAACAGAATCAGAAAAGAGATTTTCTGTGTTAAAAAACATCATCATCAAAAATAATTCAGGACTTATTTAAAATAGCGAAACACAATTTTAATTTCGTCTTGACAACCATTGGTTTTTTATGTATAAACATACTCATGCCAAAACGCACTCGTACTGACCGAAGAGAATCTAAGCCGTTATTTGTAGCGAAAAAGGCTAATCTATCCAATTATCTGGAACTAATCAAATCTTTCTTGGATAAAAAAGAAATAACTAAAGCAAAGCGCCTTGCGGAAAAGGCGTTGAAGAAACTGCCTGATTTGTCTTACACACCGTATGAAGAGTATCTTTTACATTGCCGATTAGGTTATATCTACCAGTGGCGTTTAGAACTATCCCATTCTTTGGACAGTTTCCACGAGGCTTATTTGATTTCTTCCAAGAATCATCTTTCTCTCCCGCATATCATTTATACTTCATATATGCTGGGATATGATTTTTTACTGCTTAGAAACACCAACATGGCTTTGAAGAAATTTGAGAAAGTAGAAGAATATTACGCCAAGCATGGGACCAAGTCGTTTCCCATGGATGAAAATACTTATCTCAAAACACTGATTGATTTGGGATATTGTTATCTGCTGAAAAACGAATTGGATAAAGTGGAGGAAATCATTGAAAAGAAACTTTCCAAATATAGTATTTCCCAATCGGATAAGAAGTTCCAAATAAATTACAAACATCTCAAGGGTGAATACCTGATGGCTTTGAAAAATTATCCCGGCGCCAGGAAACTTTTCCAGGAATGCATTAAAGAGGATTCGAATTCCGAATACCCCTCAAGCACCCTTGAAGTAAAAAAACATCTGGCAACGATTGATTTTATAGAAGGAAAGCTTGATGATGCTATCCAGTGCTCACAAGGCATTCTTAAAGAGGCTAAACAACTCGGATTTAACGATGTTGTCTGTGAAGCAGGGCTTTTTTTGAGCAAGTGTTATTTTTCCAAAGGACTTCCTGACAAATCAGAAGCCATAGAAAACAGAATCAAACCCCTGTTAGCTACCCTTGATACATCGTGGCTTTATGAAATGATGCGGGATTTCGTAAGTCTCTTCAGGCAATCAACTTCGTCAAAAACTGCCCCGGATATTCTTGTTTATGCTATTAATAATCGTTATAAAACGTCTCCTTGCAAAGAAATCGTCATCGGTAATTCCATCGTAATGCACGAAGTCTACCAGCTTATCGAAAAGATCGCTCCAACGGATATGCCTGTTTTAATCCATGGTGAAACCGGCACAGGCAAGGAATTAATCGCACATATTATTCATACCGACAGCCTGCGCGGGAAACATTCTTGTTTAGCATTCAACTGCGGCGCTATCCCGGAAACCCTTATCGAAAGCGGGCTGTTCGGACATACCAAAGGCGCTTTTACCGGTGCAATAGAAGATACAAAAGGTTATATTGAATTGGCTAGCGGTGGAACACTTTTTATAGACGAAATATCCAATATGTCTTCATCAATGCAACAAAAACTATTAAGGGTGTTAGAAGAAAAGCTTCTATGGCGGATTGGCGCTTCAAAATCGATTCCTGTCAATACACGCTTCGTTTTCGCCAGCAATCAAAATATTGAGCAAATGGTCAAACAAAAATTATTCCGCGAAGATTTGTTTTACCGGATTAACACCATAGTTATTAACCTTCCTCCATTAAGGGACCGCAAAGAAGATATTTTACTGCTAGCCCAGCATTTCCTACAAAAATGCTTGCCTACCAATAAGAAACTCCCGGAAATACCGGCCGATACGTCGGAACTCCTCATCAACTATCCCTGGCCGGGTAATGTTCGTGAGCTGGAAAATGAAATGAAGAAAATTTGCGTTTTATTTCCGGACACAAAAACAATAACCCCATCAATGTTATCAGAAACTATCCAAAATTATAAGGAGCCTTATCACAAAGATAATGAAAATGCTAATCACTCTCTCAAAGTAATGACGGATAATTTCCAGCGGGATATAATCATTGGAATTATGCGAAAATTCGATGCTAATATAAGCAAAACGGCGCATTATTTGGGTTACGAAAGACGCTATTTATACAAGAAAATGAAACAATTAAAAATAGAAATTCCAATTAAATCCAACGATTAATCGAATAACGTTTCGCATTATCTTATTTAGCAAGACATCACCACGATAACCTTTTTCGTCATACTTGCTCCTGATAAAAACATGAGGGGGCAAAATAAACACCCTGAGTATCTTAAAAAACACTGGGATTAACTAAACAGTCTTATTTTTCAGGGATGAAAAAGTAGAATCGCTGGAAGTGACGATTTTTATACCTATTAAAATAACAATATACCCTATTAATTTTTAATTATGTGTATTTAAAAGACACAATTGTGTCTTTTTAGACACATAATTTCATAAAGCCTCATATTTATTTCATCTCTCTGTTACCCAACCCCTTATTTTATTAAAGTTAGGTCGATTAAAAAAAATCGCGATTATTCTGAATGTTGGCACGATTATTGCTGTATATTATGTATATAATATCACTTTTAATAAAGAAAGGACAAATATGACTAAAAACGATCCAATGATTTGCCCACCTTTAACGACTGCGGACATTTTAACCGTTCGCGGCAAACCTGCATTAAAAAGGATTGAGCCGGTTAAATCACGACGTGAACTTCAAAAGAATGAAGAATGGGTTTATTTCTTTATTTATAACAATACCAAAGAATATTACTTTTTCGAAAAAGGACGTCTGGTTGGCTGGAAAAAAGCTCCGATTCAGTTAAAGACGGGAAGGGTTTCGTAGAATGAAAAAAAATCTTAGCTGTGTTATGCTGGCAATATTATTTATAGCAATGACTGTCCATCTTAGCGTTAGCGAAGAATCTAACCCGGCTGAAATTAAAAAAGGATTATCAAAAGAAGAGAAAAAAGCGGTTGCCGAATTAATTGCGAAATATTTTAACTCAAACAATGTCATCGAAAAACATAATTTAAGTAATGAAATAGATAAATATAATGACCGCGTCTCAAAAGAGGATTTAACAGAGTTAACCAAACCCATCTGGCCATTAACTAAAAATGGGCCAAAACACGATGGCAAAAATGCAGGAAAATGCACCCATCCCGATTATCCGGGCGAATATATGGTTATTATTCCTTCTTCTGCCAAGCAAGGCAAGAAAACCGGTCTTTGTATAGTATTGCATGGAGGTGGCGCCAATCGCGGTGATGCCAATGAAATTATGGGTTATATCGGCAATCCCAATCCTAATTTTATTGTTGTTTATCCGACAGTAATAAAACATGAGAATTCTGCCTGGAATACGGAACGAGAAGAGCGTTATGTTATTGAAATTATAAATGATATGAAACGGAGTTATAATATAGATACAAACCAAGTATACCTTACCGGTTTTTCTATGGGGGGTTATGGTGCCTGGGGTATCGGCACATGTTATGCCGACCTTTTTGGTTCAATCAGTGCCTTAGCAGGAGGCGTTTGCACTTTAAATGTTTCCGGGGGCATTATTCTGGATGTTGGAACTGCGGCTAATCTCAAAAATACGCCTATTTGGTTTTTCCACAGCCCCGATGACAAGCAAGTGCCCATAGATTCCGCACGCAAGGCGGCTGAAACACTTAAAGACTATAAAGAAAAATATGGCCCTTACGAATTTATGTATAAAGAATATAAAAATATCGGCCATGCTAAACCGCCTGATTTAAAAGATGTTTGGAGCTGGATGTTCGCTAAGAAACGTAATCCTTATCCTAAACGGGTAATATGGGAGCCTCATCGTTCTTATAAAAATACGTTTTATTGGCTTAGGCTGGAAAAGCCCGCGAGGCAACAACGAATTGAAGCAAAAATAGAAAATAATAAAATCATTGTGCAAACTACTCAAGCAAATATGGCAGGCAATAACATGGTATTCAAAAATATTAGCCTTAATGGGTTGACGATTTTCCTTAATGAAAAACTCATTGATTATAGTAAACCAGTAATTATCGAAGTTAATGGGGAAGAAAAGTTTAACGCCCCTGTTGGCTATAGCTTATCTGCCTTAGTAGAAACCATAGATGATAAAAAAGACCCGGAAATGTATTTCACCAGTCAAGTAAAGATAAAAAATGATGAGAAACGGAGGTAATCATGCGTAATAGTAGAGGAAAACCGCTTCGCAGCAAATGGCTTGGTGCAGGCGTTATTGCGGTAGCAGTAACCGCCTTGTTGCTGG